>JAQWRF010000138.1 GCA_029243845.1 Planctomycetota bacterium
ATAGTAAGTCGCTTTGACTTTTTGGTGCAAGTCCGCAATGTTGTTGTGACGCACTTTACCAGCAACGATCACGCCTATTCGCGTCGACGCTAGTGTGACTATTTTTCGCAGAGTTTGGGCGCCTTCCGCAGCAGTTTGCTCACCACCCGAAGTGAGTACATCGTCAACACCGAGGTCGATGAGCAGCTCGAGCGAATCCGTGAGTGACTCGCAGCTATCAAAAGCTTTATGAAAAGTGCAGGGCAGCGGGGCGCAAGAACCTAGTAGCTCAGCCGTTGGTACCTCGTCAATTTTTCCGTGTGCCGTAAACCCAAAAACGAAGCCATCTGCACCGTGCTGCTTGAACCAATCGGCCTCATGCTTTAATGAGTCAAGCTCTACAGCATTCACTTCAAAACCAGGATGCCGGTTGCGCAGCATGACTCGCACCGGGATGTCGACGCTCTTTTTGAGGCTCAAGAAAACGTCGCGGTCTGCAGTTAGTCCATCGACATCGAGCGCACTACATAATTCGAGGCGCTCGGCGCCTTCAGCGACAGCTTGTTCAGCTTCGGCTAAAGTTGTGACACAGCGTTCGATGAACATTTACTCAATCATGCCGAGATTACGAAACATATTCTGCGATGATTCCACAGCAGACAATGACGGAGAACACTCGACGCCAACTGGTTTGTCGTAACCCAACTTTACTAATTCAGCGAAGACTCGCGAATAATTAATCTCGCCGGTGCCTGGTTCATTACGGCCGGGATGGTCAGCTAACTGGATATATCCGACTTGATCAAAGCCATCGTTCAGTCGCCCGCAAAGGTCACCTTCAGATATTTGCATGTGGTACAAGTCCCAATTAATTTTGACCCATGGTGAATCCACCTCGCGGCAGATACGGACAGCATCTACGCTGCCGTAAAGACAATGACCTTTGTGATCGCGGCGAATATTCATCGGCTCGACAATCAGCATTACTCCATATTTAGCTGCAATGTCTTTCACCAAATTCAGTCCAGTAATGACATGCTCGTGCATTTCAGATTGAGTCATCCCTGGCTGGTCATTGCCTGCAACCACTGTCATCATTGGCGCTCCAATCTGGTTGGCAGCCTTGCATGCCGCCTCAATTTCAGCCACAAATTGCAGATGGTTTGCTGGGTTATTCATGCCAGGCGTAAATCCCCAGCCAGTGAATTGAGTGACCTTTACTTGGTGCTTCTTGCATTCATCAACAATCGAGGCAAGGTCTTTGTTACGCCATGGCCAAAATTCGACGTAATTGAAGCCCAATTCTTTAGCTTTGCCGATTCGCTGGGCGAAAGGTAAATCATATAACCACATTTCGATATTTAGCGCTAAATCTAGGCTGTTATCCTTGCCTGGGTCCAGTTTAGGCCCGGAAAGGCCTTTGACGAAAGGACTTAGGCTCGAAGCTGCATAAGTGGCTAAGCCAAGTTGCAAGAACCTACGACGGGTTGATTCATTAGTCATGCGTATATATATACAACTATATGGGGGAAAAGCCATTCAAATAGGGTATATTTTGCAACCTCATGACACATAAACTCCTTTCCACTTTCGCGGGCGCACTCCTTGCCGCACCGCTTCTTGCCCAAGACCCCTCTCCCTCAGCGATGTGGCATACCATGGGTGCTACAGATTACGCCAACCTCGGCGCAAAGCTCGTTGGTGTAGGCGACCTTGATGGCGACGGCAAAACAGACTTCTTGTCTTTGGCCCCCCAGGCTGACGTATACAACTTTTCAAGCGCTGGCCGTGTCACGGCTTTATCGGCTGTAGACGGTAGCGTAATCTGGGAATACGTTGGTTGGCAAGACTCACAGCGCTTCGGCGCATTCGTTTCGTACCCCGGCGACATTAACGGTGACGGTGTAGACGACTTCGTGGTGGCCGAACCAGATGCCAATTACAACAACCTGATAAATTGTGGACGCATCACCGGTGTGTCAGGCACAAATGGCGCGGTCCTTTGGCAAAAGCATGGCGCTTCAAGCAATGCCGAATTAGGCCGTTCAGTGATTGCAGCAGGCGATTCAAATGGAGATGGCATCGGTGATTTACTTTTATCACAACCGATGGCTTCCACTGGTAACTTGACACGCAACGGCGTGATTGAATTAATTAGCGGCACCTCCTATATCAATATTTGGACGGCCGAAGGTACTCGCGATGGCGAGATGCTTGGTGCTGGCACTAAAATAGTTGACGATGTTGATGGCGACGCACTGCCAGACGTGGTCTCACACTCGCCAGAAGCTTCGACTAACGGCCATTACTTCAATGGCGTGGTAACAATGCTGTCCTCAACCGACGGCTCTCAGCTTTGGCAACTCGAAGGTGGGTCCTCTCTCGAGAGACTCGGCGAAGCAGTGACTTTTGGCGCTGACATTGACGGCGACACTTTGGGCGATTTGGTCTTGCGCAGCCCAGGAGCTTCGACTAACGGGTTTTACGATAACGGCTCAATTAGCCTGGTTAGTGGCGTTTCAGGTACATTAGTCTGGACGACGTATGGCCCAGGACACGGTTCGGCATACGGATCTTCATACAAGTTTGTTAACGACATCAATGCCGATGGCTTGCAAGATATGTTGGTTGGCGTTCCTGGCGAGTCTAGTAATGGTATGTCAGAAAACGGCGCCATCCGTGCGCTGTCTAGTGTCGACGGAAGCCAGCAGTGGGAAGTCTTCGGTACTTCGAACTTCGGCCAACTTGGCTCGAGCTTCATAGCCCTCGGCGATGTTAACGGCGATGGCTTTGACGAGTTCGCTACAGGCCTGGACACTGCTGGCACGCAAGGACGTATTGATAATGGTTACTTACAGGCGCATTCAACAGTCGATGGTTCGATGTTGTGGCGTTTCGACGGCACCACTAGCGGCGAGCAAATGGGCAAAGTTACGCTACTCGTTGAAGACATTTCTGGTGATGGCATTGGCGATATTGTGGTGAGTAGCCACCTCGCCGACGTCGCTGGTTTTGGCGATAACGGTAAAGTAACAGCGATTGCCTCTAACGATGGTCACCAACTCTGGAGCGTCCATGGCGACGAAAATCAAGAGTTACTTGGCAAAGACATGAGGACAGCTTCTGACATCGACGGCGATGGCATCGAAGATTTGTACGCATTCTCATCACGCGCCGATACACACGGCTTGCACGATAACGGAATGGTTAAAGTAATATCGGCAAATGATGGCAGCACTATTTGGCGTTACGACGGCGGCCACGATGGCGATCGCGTCGGTGAAGCCCGCGTGATTAGCTACGACCACGATTACGACGGCGCTCGCGACCTTATTTTAGGAAGTGGCTTCGCTGCAACAGGTGGCATGCTCAGTAATGGTGCGGTAGTAGCAATATCATCTGGACGCGCTCTGCGCTTGGCAGTCGATCGCTTCCGTTCAGGTGGATGGGCGACCTTGTCGCTGCATGGTATGCTCCCTGGCGCTCGCGCTCACTTCTTCGGTACACTCTATGGCCCTGGCAACACTCAGATGGTGCCAGGCCTCACTTTGGCGCTGTATCCGCCAGTGATTTTCTTGGGCGGCAGTAGCGCCGATGCTATGGGTCATGCGCAAATCAATAAGCGCGTGCCGACGGGCTACACAGGAATGGTAGCTTGGCTGCAAGGCGTGCAAGACAACTTAGGCACTTACAGCACCTCAAATATGCAGCAATCTACTTTCCAGTAGAGACCAAAAAAACAACCACCGGCTTTCCCCTTAAATGAAAGTCGGTGGTTATTTAATATAAAACCTTGAGGGTTGAATGTTGTTCACTTATAAAGAGGTGCGAGCAGACGTTTTGTGACACTATTTTTGGCTACTTTTTGAGATTTCTTCAAATATTTGGGTGATAATACGCTCAGCGTCAGGTTCTTGATGCAATTCATGACAGCAGCCCGGCCACACGGTGAGTGTTTTCTCTGGCAGCGCCCATTTTTCATGTATCAAGCGAACCATAGCTGGGTCGACAATCGTTTCGTTCTCGCCATAGTGGGCAAATAGCGGAACCTCTGCTGTTTCGGCCAATGAGAAGACCGCGGCAATTTCTTTTTTCATCTCGACATACCAGCGTGGGGTAACGTGGGGTACACGCAAAGCATCTTTGACATAGCGCTGAACCGCCTCCTGGTCGCTAACCAGCTCCGTCATTGGCATTTCGGTGTCAAATGGCAGGCTTGGCATAATCACGCTTAGAAGGCCTGATATAGCCTCCTTCCAGGCCGCGGGTTCGATAGACACGCCGAGCAAGGGCCCCGTAACAGCAATCGAGCTGACGCGCTGCTGATTACGTAATCCGTAGCCCAGGGCAATCAATCCGCCCATAGAATGGCCGATAATCGAGTATTGCGCGGGGAGCAATTCAGCAACGGCATCTAAATCGCTAAAATAATCAGACCATTTCTTGACGTGGCCGCGTTTGCCCTGCGATATACCATGACCGCGCAGGTCAACGCCAATGCAGCGCACGCCATTCTCGGCGAGCACCTCGCCAAACAGGTGGTAGCGACCCATATGCTCGCCTTGGCCATGCACCAACATTACCGACATCAGCGGTGTCCCCTCAGGGCGCCATTCATTAGCGGCAAGTTGGACGCCGTCGCTAGTCGTTAGGTGAAAGTTGTGGTGCATAATTTCTGAAGCCGGCATGTAAAACGCCAATGATTAAGATGATGTTGAACATGATCTTTTGGTAGATGATTACTTCGCCGGAACCGCATCCGCAATCAAAGGAGAGCTCGGTAAAGGATTGACCTGTTTGTGACATGAGCTCGAAACTGCGAATCAAAATAGCGCTGCTGAACACCAGTAACAGTGCGGTGGTGGCCAACGCTGCGCCGCGCCGCAAGAAGCCGCTGACTATGCAAATGGCTGCCACTATTTCGGCAATCGGAATCGCCGAAACTGAGAAGTTTAATAACCGAAAACTTTCGGCGCTGAACATTTCATATTCGCGAATAGCTTTTAGGAAAGCGACGGGGTCGAGTAATTTCTCAACGCCGTATTTCACTAGGATTATTGCAACTCCGATACGAACCAACGCGGGTAGTAGTGATTTCATCGTTGGCTTCCGGTGGTTGTGGCGAACTTACGCTGTTGCCAATCATTCATGCCACCTTCGTAGATGTAAATGCTTTCGATAGAGAGGTCGTACTTATATGCCAAGTCACGCGCAAGAAAGATACTATCCTCGCAGTCGCCGCCTTTGCAGTACACCACAATAATGGGCGCTGACATTAGTAAGTCGCGAATAGGGTCGAGGTATTTCTGCTGATGGTAATGGTCCGTCAAGTACGCACCCGGAATGTGTGCTATTTCATAGTCCGCGGAACTGCGGGCGTCGAGTACCACCACATAAGGTTCTTCGTCATACAAGAATTCGCTATAGCTTTGCAGTTCGTCGCCGTCAATGCTTTGAAACTCGTGTTCGAGAGTTCCAGTATCAGAGGCGGGCGCGTAATTGGTGCCAAGCGCAAGGGCGCTTGGGTTGAGCCAAGCGTTGCCCAAAGACAGCGCGCAACAAAGAGCAGCGAAAGCAAGGGTTTGCAGAACAGTAGTACGAATCATTTCTTAATGAAGATAGGGTTAGACGCAAAGTATAACTCGGGGAACTTAGCCGCCCACCACGAACCTGGTCTTTTGCCATAAGCAACACACACCACCCACGAATCTTCGTTCACATCGTTCATAGTGTACTCGAATGTTTGATCAAAAGCGGTGCCGCTGTGTTCGGGCACGTCAATCTGATGTTCAATCTCACCGTTGACGTAAATGTCAATACGATAAACATCCGCCCACGAGGCATGCGCAATGCGGCAGCTTAGATTGAGCCCTCCCCGAGATTGTTTGACATCCTCCCCAGAACCCATGCCATTAAGATGAACTTCGCCAAACAGTCCGAGAGCAGCGCTAGAGTGACCGTCTCTAATGTTGGCGGCAATGCTTTTCTCTGCGGCCTTTGACGGTTCATCGGTCTTTGACTTGACCCAGGTGCGACCTAGACCAGTGGGTACGAACACGGCGTGCGAATCAGAAGAGCCAGCTGCCATCACATGATTGCCCGCATTCAGCAAGGCAAACCAATCCTTAATAGAAACGTCGAAAGGAGAGCCTGGGTCATCACTATTAATGAGTTCGATGACGTCAACATCTAAGTCAATCCCCGAAGTAAACAGGCCGGTCTCTTGATTCAACTCTTGCACACCAAATGGCCCTTTGACAAAGCTTGGCCATCGCGGGTGATTAAGTATGATCACCTCAGCTCCTTTGTCACGAATCTCTTTGTTGAGCATTGACCAGTCGGTGATGCTGGCATCTGGAATCGCGCCACCGGCAGGCAGCGGAAAAGAGTTGAAGTGCCCAAGGTCGGTTGTGACTTCGTTGCCAACGATGTGGGTGTATTCGTTCTTTACACCATGCTTTTTCATTGTTGGAAGATAATCGATTTGCTTGTTGTGATCTGTAGAAATAGCAATTTCAGTATGATCGCCAGCAAGAGTGATAATGCGCTCGTCAGTACTTGCATCTCCATGACCACTATGCGTGTAGGTGTGTAAGTGAGTGTCGGCGGATAGCCACCCGCTAGTGTCTACTTCATGGACTAACTTAAAACTTAAGTCGTAAGGTTGCTCATCGTTGGTAGCCACGCGGTGTTGACCGATACTAAATTCTGGACCATGCGAAGCGGTCACTATGTAATCACCAGCCTCAACTAATACTTCCGCTATGCCGCTAAGGTCGGTGTAAACCACGCCATCACGAGTGGGGTACGGGGACTTGTCGGCGAAGTGCGTTTTAGCTAGCTCGTCATTGGCGTCAACGATTGAAACACGACACGCTAGTGCAGCACCATCTGAGTCTGCACATTTAATACGGATGGTGCGCAAATTGAACACCTCGCGGTAAGGCTTGTCAGATAATTTTACGCGACCGAATGTTAAGTCATCACCAGCTTTTTCTGTCGACAAGCTAAAGGTGTTTGCGCCCTTGCGTACGATGTTTTTAGGTACCGGTACAACAAATTCAGAGGGTTCGCCGGTGTGCTTTAATGTGCAAACATATTTATTGTTTATTTTGACCACCCATTTTGAGTGTGCATCGCGAGTGGTGAAGGCGAGTGCCCGCTCGGTGCCACCTATAGTATCTTTGAACTTGAAGACATATTCGCCAAGACCGTCAGGCTCTGCGGCGGCCTCTGTCCATTCTGGAGTGTTGTTGTCACCAAGGTGAACCATGCCCTCAAGAATCACTTGACCGGAGTAGCTGCGGTCTTGATTGTTGGGTGAGCTAAAGTGCCCTAAAAGTAGCGCTAAAACTGCAAGGCCGATGAATGGAAGAGAGTGGGTCTTTTGCATTAAGGTCATTCTACATCGCCACGTATAAAAAAAAGCTCCTCATCCTAAAAGGATGAGGAGCAGTCGACAGATTAACTGTCTGTGTCGTTAACTAAAAATTAGTTAACAGACCTCATACCATTTGAAGCTGCAGTACAGTTGCCCGGTGTAAGAGCGCCTGTGTGTGCAACAGCTTGAGCGTAAATGTTCGATGGTACGTTTGCAGGTAGGTTAGCACCAAATGATCCAGCAGTACCCATTGGGAATGGGCCAGCAGGCATCGTTTGATGATTGATTAGCAATGATGCAGAACCACCAGCGATGATCGGAAGATCATTTGAGCCGGTTGAAACAAGCATTCCGTAGCTAGAAGCACCATCTGGGTTTGTTACAGCCCAACCAGCAGCTTGGCCGCCACGGATTTCGCTAGTACAAGTGAAGCCGACAGAGTCGTTTGCACCTGGGTTTGCAGATGTGTATGACGTTGAGTCGTTCACGTTACCTTCTAGTGCCAAGTCGAAGCTACCTTGTACCTTCGCGCCACCACCGAACCAGTAAGCACCTGCGTTTTCAAGGCCAAGACCAAGTGTCATATCGTACCACTGGAAGTGGTCAAATGAGCCGTATCCACCGATAGCACCACCGGTGATTGAGTCAAGCATAGGGCCTGAGCCAACAGTTGCGTCAAGGTAAGTCATTGACCAACCCCATGTCTCGCCAAGACCAGCAGCAGACTCTTGTGGAAGAGTACACTCGTAGCCACCAGCTAGATCTAGTCCAACTGACCAACAAGCAACGCCAGCACCGCTTTGATCGCCAGGAAGACCTGCGATACCAAGGACACATGCCTCGTTACGGTTGTTAGCGTCTACCCAACCAACCATACCAGCGTAGTTCGCTGAATCGTTTTCTGAGTAGAAACGTAATTCTGTGTCAAGAACGCCAGCGCCTGAAAGGTCAGCCATTGATGTGCAGTATGAAAATGTCAGACCGTTTACTTGCTCCATACCAGAAACACCCTGTGCAGGGAATGAACCCCCGTCACCGTACTCTGTTGTATCAGCTACAGTTGTGTAATAGTAGACCAAGCCATCTTGGTTATTGAAGATAGTCTCTGGGCCAGAACGGTAAGCAACAGAAGTTGCCTCGAAGCCTGTGTCCATCTTGTAAATGCCTGTCGACGGTGCGACTGACGTGTGAAGGTTGCCGGCTGGAAGCTGGCTTTGTGCAGATGCACCAGCTGCTAGAGCTGCGATTGCTGCGGTTGTAATTATGCTACGAAACATTCAGTTACTCCTGAAGATTTGAGTTTAAAAAGGAAAATTGTTAGTTAAAGACACCAAAGGAGGCGCCGAACGACGCTCCAAGGGGAATCTTTGGCGAACGCTCATTACCTAGTTCTATTACATAAACCGGATTCTGTCTAGCATTCTTGAAGAATTATTTCGTCTTTTTCGCAATAAATCTGAAGTATTTGGTGGCTTTTATACAAAGTTCCAATTGTGTCGAATAACGGGGAACAAAGTGTTCGTCCGGTATAATTCGGGCTTTAGTGGCCTTTAACGGCTTTTTCTCCCACTTATTCTGCCAGGGATTTGGCGTAAATCTTCAATAATCATGTATAAACTAGGCACAATTAGCAAGGTAATTAATGTGGCGAAGACTACGCCAAACGCCACAGAAATCGCCATAGGTATCAAAAACTTGGCCTGAATGCTCTTTTCGAGCAATAGAGGCGTTAATCCTAGAAAGGTAGTAAGAGTGGTAAGCATAATAGCTCTGAACCTGCGGGTGCCCGACTGCATAACAGCCTCCAAGACGCTGGATCCGCTGGCGCGCATACGATTAATCAAGTCAATCATTACCAGCGAGTCATTAATTACAATGCCGCTTAATGCGACTACACCTATTAAAGAGAACATGGATAGGTCATAGCCGAGGATGACGTGCCCCACAATCGCGCCAATCATGCCGAACGGAATAGCGGACATGATAATGATCGGCTGCATGTAAGAAGATAGTGGGATTGCCAGTAAAATGAAGATTGCTAACAACGCTAATAGGTTCGTGCGTTGTAACGAGCCCATAAACTCTTTCTGCTCCTCTTGCTGACCCGCCAAGCTAATCTCGATTTCTGGGTATCTGCTGCGTAGCGACGGAATACTCTTTTCGTTTAATTTAGATAGAACACTATCCGGCGAAGTGGCACGTTTGTCTATTTGGGCTTGCACGCGGATGGAGCGCATCCGTGAGTAGCGATCAATCTGTGCCGCGCCACGTCCCTCACCGATGCTCGCAACATAACTCAGTGGCACCCTCGAACCTGATGGCGTATGGATGAGCATGGTGTTTAAGCTATAAAGAGATTCGCGGGCCTCACGAGGAAGCCGTACATACATTTCAACCTCATCGCTATCACGCTGAAAGGACTGAACGAGTGAGCCATAGTAGGCTTGGCGTATTTGTCGCCCGACAGATCCCAGGCTTAGGCCGAGCGCCTCACCCTGGGGAAGTAATGCGATACTTAACTCTCGTTTACCAACCTGATAGGTGTCACTGACTAAGCGCACTCCAGCAATTTTCTGCAAATCGTTTTGCAATTGTTTGGACACAGATAAAATTTCATCTAAATCTTGGCCAGTCACTCTAAGGTCGATGTCACCTGGCGATGATATTAAGTCTGCGGAATAACTGACATTTTCAGCGCCTGCAATGGGGCCAACTTTCGCAGACAAGCGTTCGATTACTTCGTTGCCGGTGATTTGCCTGAACTCGGCCCCGAGTAATTCTAGGTGTACTTCTGCTAGATGAGCTCCGCTTGAATTTTCTCCGGTGCCACCACCCATTTGCTGTTGCTTAAACTTTGTTGGCTGTGCACCGACAGCAGTAGTAATCGATTCAATGATCGGTAGGTCATCGGCATTAAATAAGTCCGTTTGTAACAGTTTGGCGGCGTCCTCGATGCGCATGATTGCGCTCTCCGTTTGACTGACAGGCACGCCGAGAGGCATTCGAATATCAACAATGACATCATCGGCCTCTATTTGCGGAAAGAAGTTAAAGTTAACACGCCCGCTTGAAACGTAACCGATGGTTGAGACCAAGGCGGCAACGCTTATGCCCATCAGCAGATAGCGGTTTGGCATCGCCCATCCAAGTATAGGCCGGTAAAGTTTATTAATCATAAACTCGACACTGCGATCTGCCACACCTTGCACTTTACTCCATAGCCCCGGTTTGTCGTCTTCGGTTTCGAGCGGTAGATAGCGGAGGTGTGCTGGCAAAATCAATAAGGCTTCGACCAACGAGAAAATCAGCACCGCAATAACTATCAACGGAATGTTACGTGCGAATTTACCCATGCTGCCTGGCATGAACAACATCGGGATAAACGCAGTAATGGTGGTTAGCACAGCGAATATAACGGGCTTCGACATCTCTTGAGCACCTTCGATAGCCGCACGCAATCCCTCCATACCATTGCGCCGTTTCTCGTGAATATTTTCAGCAACCACAATGGCGTCGTCAACCACAATGCCAAGCACCACGATGAACCCAAACAAACTGATGAGGTTAATCGAAACATCAAACCAAGGCATCAGTAAAATCGCACCCAAGAACGCAATGGGTATTCCAATAGTTGTCCAAAGCGCTACGCGTAGGCGCAAGAAAAAGGCAAGCGCAATTAAGACCAACATTAATCCGGCCCGACCGTTGCGCAGCATGAGGTCTAGGCGACTATTCAAAATCTTGGTGTCATCCGATTTGATGGAAAGGTGGATGCCTGCTGGTAGTTTAGCTTTAGCCTTGTCTAATGCTTCGTTGACATAATCAGCAAGCACTAAGGTCTCTTGGCTTCCTACGCGGAAGACGGACAGTATCGTTGCGGGTTTGCTGTTGAAGCGATTGAATTGTTCGGTCTCGGCAAAGCCATCTTTGATGGTTGCGATGTCTTTAAGCAAGAGTGATCCGCCATTTCCGTTATTGCGAATAACTATTTTCTCGAGATCTTTGCGGTCGTAGGCTTGTCCGTTAGCGCGTAGCAAAATTTCACCAGAATCTGCTAAGAGGCTACCGCCAGGAATGTCTACCGAACTGTTTTGAATGGCCGCAGTGATTTCATCAAAACTAAGTTGGTAGCGATTGAGCATGGATTGCTCAATTTCGATGCTAATTTGAAAAGGTGGCGCGTTGCTTAACGACACTAAAGTGATACCCGGATGCGCCAATAGTTGCGATTCAACGATGTTGGTGGCTTTACGTAATTCACTATGGCTAGTATCACCCCATATAACCACGTCCATAACTTTGCCAATCATATCAAGCAGTTTCACTTGCGGACGCTCGCTGTCTTGCGGAAAGTTGTCGATGGCATCGACGGCGGTTTTTACGTCGTTGACGATGTCGTTACGGTCTACTCCTTCAAGGAACTCCACTGTGACTACACCAATGTTCTCTTTTGCTGTGGAATTAACTTTATCAATGCCCGACAAGCCTTGCACCGCACGCTCGATCGGCAGACAAACACCTTGCTCGACTTCGAGTGGCGCAGCACCGGGGTAAACCACGCTAATGACCGCCGCTTGCATTTCGACCATCGGCACCACCTCTTGCTTGAGCGTGCCAACCGTCATCGCGCCAACCACGATGACCCCAACCATCAGCAGGTTGGCAGACACTGTGTTTTTAGCGAACCAAGAAATGATGGCGTTCATATTAGTTGTTGACGACTTCGACGTTCATGCCCGGCACGAATACGCTAAGCGGAGTAATATTTATTTTTTGCTGCGGCTTAAGTCCGCGCACAATGAAAACGTCCTGAAGTTGTTGAATAATGCTTAACTCAACTTCGCGCAAAGTAGAGCTTTCGCTGACGACTTGCGCGCGATTATTGTTTACCGCTATTGCCGGTAGTTTGAAAGTACCGCTGACTGTTGGCCCCTGTACGGATAATTCTAAATAGGTTTGTGGCGCAACATTGATGCCCACAGGCAACACCGCAACCGCTTGATTCATGCGTGTCCCTTGCTCTAATTGGTCGCTTACGCGTACGAGTCTGGCGCGAACAGCTTGAGGCATATTCGGTATGGTTACGCTGACCTCAAGCGCTTGACACTTGCCGCTTGTCGGAAGTTGAAGAAGATCGAGTTGCTGTAGGTTGAGCGGTATGTTGATCTCGATGCCTTCAGCGGGAATGAGGTTGGCAATGCTCGCTCCAGGGTTTAACCATTGCCCGGTTTCTGCGTTTAAGCGTAATGCGCGGCCGTTAAAGGGTGCATGTAAAGCGCAGCGCTCCAGGTTGAGCTTGGCCAATATTACTTGCGCATTTGCTGTCTCTAGCGATGCTTCTGCTAAAGCAATCTGTGGCTTATGCGCCGTTATTTCACTAGGCGGCACATCGCTTATACGCTGCCAATCCTTCACCGATAATTCAGCAGCCGCGTTTTCAAGTTGCAATTTAGCCGTGGCCTGCTTCACTGCCGCTTCCGCAATCGCCAAGTTTTGTGCAAAGTCACTGTCGTCGATAGTTGCTAGCACTTCACCTTTGCTAAAGCTTTCACCGCGGCGCAACTTATCGTTGACGCTCAACAGCGTGCCTTGCACTTTTGATAATAAAGCAACATTGCCCTGAGTTTGTACCACGCCAAAAGCGGGCACCTCAATTTGGTAGTCCGCCTCAATAGCTTCAATAACATTTACGCGCGGCACATAGGCCTCGATCTCTTGCTCGCCCAATTCAGGAGCAGTGGCTAACAAAGCTTGCTTGATGACAAGGCCAACAGCGATGACTGCGAGCGGCAGTATTATTTTGAGAAAAGTTTTCATTGTTGTCGCGTAAAGCCGCCGCCAATTGCGAGATGAAGATCAACACGATTTTGCATTGTGAGCATGCTGATATTTAAGTTCTGAATTTTTGCTAAGTTAACGGCCAACTGCGCGCGGACGACATCGGTGGCGTGACCCTGTCCTAGGCTTAAGGATTCTTTGTTGATGTCCAGACTCTTGTGCGCGAGGGACACTTGTTTCGCGCTATTGCTTATTTGTAATCCTAGTAGATATTCGTTGTTGAGCAGAGTGGCAACTTCGGCATAAGCGCGCAAGCAATGTTGCCCAAAGCTAAGGCTGCTGGCTTGATATTGATTTGCCGCCGCATCTTGCTGCTTGCGTAGCGCGCCACCATGAAAAAGAGGAGCTAGAACGTTAGAACCGAAGTTCCAGGTGCGATAATCACCGTCTAGTAAGTTGCCTAATTCATCAGAGCTGCCGCCAATCGAAGCACCAATCGAAAAGCTCGGGTAAAGCGAAGCGTGGGCAACATCTACCTTTGCTGCAGCCGTGCGTAATTGTGCCTCAAGCCCAATCAAGTCAGGACGGCGTGCGATTAATTGCGCGTCTATATTCAGCGTGCCTAAATTGTTAATCGTGTGCGGCTGCGCATTTGCTACGACATCAAAGTCGTCACTGGAGACTAGAGTTTGTAGAGCCGACTTTAACTGCTGCAGTTGCATTTCGCTTTGGGCTAACTGTGACTCAGCATTCAGTACTTCGCTACGCAGAGCTAACACCACTTGGCTGTTGCTGATTAGCGTAGAGTTGTCTTCGGCAATGGCTAACAAATCGTATTGCAACTTGATGTTGTCTTTTAGAATGGCGACTTGCGCTGCTGTGAAGTTGTAAGCGATGAAAGTGCGTGCAACTTGACCGCTTATTGCTAAACGCGCCGCTGCGTAATCCGCGGTGCTAGCATCAAGTTGAGCTAATGCCGCGGCCTCTTCTGCGTCGAGGCGTCCGAAAAAATCTAGTTCCCAGCTTAGATTTAAGTCTAGGGCGGCACGGTTTGACTCGACAGCCACCACATTCCCAGCACCGGGTATCGGCAGACCGATGAGGGTAGTGCGTGACTTGCCAAAGTTTGCGCCAAGATCAAGTGAAGGCAGTTGCTGGCCAATGATGGCGCTAGTCGTGTCGGATACTGCTTTTAACTGGTGGGCCGCCGCAGCTAAATCTAAATTACGGTCGAGTACTTGCGCGATAAGCTCGTTTAAATTGTCGTCATTCAAATCACGCCACCATGCGTCAAGCTCGGCTTGCTTGTTGACGGTGAAGGCCTCTCCGCCTAACTCAACGGTAGGCGGTAGGGTGCTCGGAGACGTCGCGCACGCAGCGAGTAACGCCAATAAAAACAGATAGAGCTTATTCATTGCTGAAGCCTGCGGTGCAAAACTTAATTAATTGTTCGGCAATAAAGGTATTGTCATTCAATCGTTGTTGATCAGGAGCCAACGCGCGTGCGACAGCAGTTTGCGAATGCAAAACATGCAATAGCGCGCCAATCATGAACTCGCCACGTGCCAAAATTTCGGCAGTTCCTAGGCGGGGCAGTGTGTCATGAATCGCATCAATAAACCGCGCGGCGACCGGACGCACCTCTTGCGCGATGAATGCTTGTAGCGCAAGATTCTGCTCGCGATGTGCCTGTCCTAAGATGCACGGGATATCACAATTGTCTTGGGATAAAATATCAATTGCTGGCTCAAGAAAACAGCGGACGACATCTTCGGTTGAGTGATTGCTAGTGAGTGCGTCAAGGCGACGCAAGCGCTCAGCGTTAAGCGGGCGCAGGGTGTTACCGACTAGCTCGAAGAGCAATTGCTCTTTTCCGCCAAAATAGTAGCTGACGGCAGCCAAGTTCACGCCGGCCCCGGAAGTGATTTGGCGCAGTGAAGTATTGGAATACCCATGTTCGGCAAACAGCTCTTGGGCTGTATCCAGTATCTTCTGCTTGGTCTCGGTGTTGTCCAAGACCGTATGTTAAACGGTCGTTTGATTAAAACAAGTGTTTTATGTCTGGCATTTAGGGCAATAGCAGCTAGCGCGCTGCCCAATCACTTCATTCAGGATAATTTCCTTGCAAGTGCCGCATTTCCGCCCCTCACGCCCATAAACCAGCAATTTTTGCTGAAAATAGCCGGGTTTACCGTCTGAGCCAACGAAATCGCTGAGGGTGGTCCCGCCACGTGCGATCGACTTCTTTAACACTCCCTTAACATTCTTCGCCAGCACCGCATATTCAGCATCTGAGACCTGATTGGCGGGTCGTAGTGGGCTAATTTTGCTCATAAACAGCGATTCGGCGGCATAAATGTTGCCCACGCCGACGACTACCTTAGCATCCATAATAAAAGCCTTGACCGCGATCGAGCGCTTTTTGGACTTCTCAACAAAGGTCTTGGCGGTGAATTTGCGGGTTAGCGGCTCGGGTCCGAGATGCGCTAGCAAACGGTGCTCGCTATTTTCTCCGGTGAACGGCAGCCACAGTCCGAAGCGCCGAGGGTCGTGATAGCGCAATAAGCCGCCATCATCGAGACGCACATCAATGTGATCATGCTTTTTCGGCGCCTTATGCTTGGCACAAGGCGGGTAGTAGCGCAAACTGCCTGACATCCCGAGATGAACGAGCAACTTGAGATGATCTAACTCGAAAATCAGGTATTTCGAACGGCGCAACAGATTATGGACGGTTTGCCCCTTGGCCTTGCTGCCCATTGAATCCGGTACTTTATAGCGCAGGGAATTGTTGCGCACCGTGATACCCGTTATTTTTCGCCCCACGACGTGCGGCGCAATTCCGGCGCGCGTGGTTTCGACTTCCGGAAGCTCGGGCATTCCCTAGGCAGTGTCTTCTGAATCGAAGTCTTCGAGGAAATACACCAACATGTATTCTTCGGCAGTGTGCTTTGGCCCTGGTAAATGCCGTAAACGGCGCGCGGCTGCTTGAAGGTGGCGTTCGCGGTGGAAGTGATAGGACTCGACTCCGACACCAGAATCTTCTGGCTGAGTAGGCTCAAGGCCCAGCGCCTCCTCTGCTTCTTCCGGAGTCATTGAGGTCATTCCGCTTTCGGCCATTAATTGCTCGAGGTCGTGCAGTTTCTCTGAGGAAACCCCTATCAGGAATTCCTGGAACGCTAGTCCTTCGTCTTTGCTCATGCGTTCACGGCAAAAATGGTCGACGAATTCAGGCGCACATCCAGCTTGCAACAAGCGCATGATTTCTGAAATGCCAAGCAGGGTACCGACACTAACCACGATGTTGCGGCGGGCGTCCCAGACTGCTTCTAGCAGCGGGAAGAACTTGCGCACCGCTTTAGACGGGTTGGCATCCCACAAAGAAGTCAGACTGCGTACAGCCTTGTCACGCACTGAGCGCGGTAAGGTGGAATCCATTGAAACACTCAAAAGAAGCTCTTCTGCAAGCTTTAAATAAACACAAGCGTGAATCCTCTTTTCAATGATTTTAAATAGTTCAGCATTGTCAGGCGCAACTTCTTCCGTTAGATATCTGACGAGTCGCCAAAAGTTCAGGCGCGCCATCGTAATTGAACGCCACAACAAAGACCGCGTCGGCAAATACATTTCGTAATCCGCGTCGGTGGCGTTAGCGATTAATTCAACCAACGTGAACAGCGATCGCTCGCGCCGCCCCAGTGATTTCTCTTCGAGCACTGCCGGAAAAGATTCAAGCGAGTCGCGAATAGAATGGATGCGGTCGATGTGCTTGGCGCACAACTTTTGAAAGTGCTCGGCGTCTTGA
>JAQWRF010000202.1 GCA_029243845.1 Planctomycetota bacterium
TGCAAATACACCAAAAGATCCTTGTTCTTGGCGCCTTGAGCCCCATACAGCCAATATATTGCCTTGTGAATTGGTGGCGATGCTCGCCTCTGTTTGGCGGTTGTTGGTGAAAGTATTGGCCTGAACGTCAAATTGAGCGTTACCAGGGAGCTGTGTCGCAGCAAGGAAAATGAGTGTTAGTATCATGCTATTGACTATAACATGCAATTTATGTTGTTGTTGCCTGATGTTGGCACGTTTTTTGCTAATTTATACATGCTACATGGCCTAAATCGAATACAATTAAGGCCCTTAGATTTACTGATAAGATGATAGTCCAGATAAAAAAAATAACCCTCGCATTACTAATCAGCTGCGCAGCTGCTTTAGTCGGATGTGTCCCTGCTTCAACTACCGCCTCTGCGACTGGCGCATTCAGTGTGGTTAGCGTCAATATTCTCGAAGGACAAACATGGGCACTCAACCGCCCGATACAAATTAAATTCAATCACGCGGTTGATTTTAATTCCGTCAGCTTTCAGGCTGTTTCGTTTCGTTCGACGGATATTCTTGGTTCTCCTGTAACCGGCCAATTCGAGATTGACCCAGCCGACGATACCATTCTTATCTTTAATCCGGCTTGTCCTACGAACGAAGCTCAAGATAACGGCGCTTTTGCTCCTGGTGGTGTTAACTATGTTCTTGAGATCCCTATCGCATCGGAATCCGTTTCTGTCCTGCGTGACACCGATGGCCGATTACTTAGCTCAGGTTTGCAGCGTAGCTTTATTACGCGCCCGTCTTCCCAACCTTTTGACGATTTCGCTCCCGGCGCTCCAATAGTGGTTGACCCAGCGAATGATGTTTCTTTCCCAACCGGCGTGAACTTTTGGGCGAACAGCGAAGGCGACATTTCGATTCGCTTTAATCAATCGATTGATGCGCGTCCAACGAACTTAAATTCTGACCGTCTTTTAGTCTTATATTCAAACAGTGAAATAGGGATAGCCGGAGAAAACGATTACGATTCAACAAATAAAGTACCAGGCGAATGGGTGCTCATTGAGAACTGTTCTGACGGGGGTTCTTTAGTTGAATTCCACATCACCGGGGTGATGCCAATTAATCGCAACCTCGCGATTAAAATGACACCATCGTTTACCGATATCGTTGGTCAAAGCAATAGTGCAACAACAACCTTAGCGACCCACCCGGTTCCAAGATTGAGTGATGTTTACGGCACAAATATCGGTACATGGCTGGACGCCAACGAAACTGTTGATGAATTCACCGATAGTTTTGAGGATCAAAAGTATCTTGACCTCGATCAACAATTGCCTCTACCGCTTGCGACAGTTAGCGACGGATTTATAGCAGCGAGTTTCGATTATCCCGGCACATACGTTTCGGAAGACAAAAACTTTCACATTGACGATACGGCCCCACGTGATATTTATACGGACTCATCGACGTCATTTGCCGACTCTGATGGCACCGTACATATCCCGCAGTCTGGTGTTCTAAATGTTCATGACTTTACAATCGATTCCGGCGCCACTCTTCGTGGTCGCGGTTTAAATCCTTTAGTCATTTACGCTACGGGTACTGTAACGATTAACGGTGAAATAAATGTTTCTGGCAATAACGCTGTATGGCCGTCCGGATTGAACTCACCGCAGTTCATCGAAGGTGGTGCTTTAGGCGAATGTGGTGGCGGTCAAGGTGGCGATGCTTCGCAAATTGGTCTTGCTGAAACTCCGCGTGCTGAATCCGGTGATGGCCCATTCGGTATCGAAGGTATTGGAGGTCAAGGTGGCGAAGGTATTTTTAACGGCAAAACTGCTAGTACAGGTCTTGCTGGGCAAACGGCTCGTTCTGCTGCAGGTGGAGGCGGCGGTGGTTTTGCGCTTACTGAAAACCAGTCCGTACTCTGGTCTAGCTGGAAAACCGCCGGTAACTGGGCGCCTTCGTACTTC
>JAQWRF010000164.1 GCA_029243845.1 Planctomycetota bacterium
ATACGCAAAATAAACTTGCCACCTGTGCTGCGCGCGAAAGCCCAATTAAACAATGCTGTGCGCGCGCCTCCAATGTGCAGCATGCCAGTAGGTGATGGCGCAAAGCGCACGCGGACGGGTCGGTCGTTAGTCATGAGCCGCCGATTTTACTGTCGTTTGACTTGCGGAGTGCTGTCTTCATCAAAAGAAAGTTCATAGCCCCAACGCACTGCCTTGGTCTCACCGGGGTGCAACACAAATGACCACCGATACAAGCCTTGTTCGACTTGCTTCGCAACCGCTTCATCCGTATCAATCACTGGTGGCACAAGCTCGCCGATTTCGACTTCCACTCCATCACTATCACTCCTTGGCAAACCTTCTTCAACCACTACTATAATCTTTGACTGCGCGGCAGGCGAAAGTCTTAGGCTCGCGCGATAGCGACGCGTAATGGTCGAAGTCGACAGTAATGAGAATGAGCCAGGGTCGTCGCGAAAATCTTCGAGGGTCGCGTATCCAACCTCGAGATTAGGGTCGATACCTAAGTTAAGCATCGTCGAATCATTTTGACGCAACAACGGGAAGTTTGACTCGCCGAGATAATCAGGGCCCAAGAAAATCTTTGCCATACCAGCGAGCAACACACTGTCACCCACGTGCTTGACCTCGGCTCGCAAATAGGCGTGTTCAGATTGAGAAGGCACGATGTAGCGCTCGGGCTCTACCTCAAGCGGTATCGTGCGAATTGAAAAGCGATGTGCCTCGTTGTTCTTAGCGACATCGACCTTGCCCGGCAGCAAAAACTGAGTAGTAATGCCATAGTCAATGGCCTCAGCCATCGGCGCCGCATCAAAATCTTTGTTCTTCCTCCTCACCAAGTCATCGCCAACAGAGATGCTTCGTGCGACCTCCTGTTCGGGATCAAAGGAAGCACTTAGATCCGCTGAAGGCATCGAAGGATAAAAATTACTCTCGACAAATTGCAACGGCACATCCGGCGGATTTAATCCTATTTGCGGCATCGAGGTACTTAACACCAATTTGACCTGGTTCCAGTCTTCTCCAGTTCGTTGCTGCACTTGCCCCATCGAATTTACATTAACACCTATCATGTCAGGAGAAATTCTTACATCGTAAGCCGGTTGCCAACTTGCACCCGAAACCAAGTAAGTTAAGCGGATTTGCGAAGGAGTATCGAGCAATTGCGAGAAGCAATGAATACGTGCCTCGCGAATTCGATAGCCCTTATCATTACGCGCACCGTTGATTTGCAAATCGATATCTTTAATCTCACCCGAGAGGCCGTCAATCAGAAGTTGATTAGTGCGCAAATCTACATCATAATCTGCCATCTGTTGCCCAAGGAACTCAAGGCGCTCGGACACGCCTTCAGGTAACCCCCAACCGGTTGATGATGAAGAGTTCTCATAATCAACCATATTGTTCAATGCATCCATTTGCAGTTTAATTCCTGCTTTGGTGGCGACGGCATCAATCATCTGCTCATCGAGCGAAGACAACTTCTTTTCAAGTTCACTAGCTTGGGCCATATTAGCAACCGTGCTCATGCGAGAGCGCAATTCAAGACCCTGCACTGCAACCGACTCATTTAATACATGTGTCTGAAACGATGAGGGCTGTGCTGACAGCGGTAATGGGCTAACCGCAACAATGAAATCGTGATGTTTTTGTTGCGCCGGAATTTCGACCACGCGCTCGACCAAAGCAAACCCCGGGTAAACAGTAACGCGGTCGATGGATGATTCTGCCTGCACTACTTCTTGAGCGGAAAAGAGAGCACCCGCTCCTAAATATATCAATATTGATGGCAACAACATTTATCGGACCTCGACTGTCGGGGAAAGATCTTCGTCAAACGATAGTTCGTATCCCCAACGCACCGGCTTGCTCTCGCCGGGATTCATCTTAAAACGCCACTGATACATGCCCGTTTCCTTACGTTCGGCCAGCGCTTTATCAGATGCAATAGCTTCAGGATAGATCTCTCCAATTTCAACTTCGACCTTGTCACTGTTACTAATTGGCAGCGACTCTTCGACAACAACTACCACTGCCCCTTTTGCGCTTGGCGCCAAACG
>JAQWRF010000188.1 GCA_029243845.1 Planctomycetota bacterium
CGCGCGCCTCATCATGGTGTGCTTGTAACGCCGCTGACCAACGATCAAGGGTTGTCGCGTAATGCGGAGTGAAGTCCTCTAGATGGACCAGTTTCAAATCACTGTCGCTGGTCATCGCTTGACACATGGCGGTCACTGAAGGAATGCAAGATCCCGGGAAAATATAACGCTTAATAAAATCGATGTGGCGACTCGCACGTTCAAAATCTTGATCTTGAATAGTAATGGCTTGCACCGCTGCCATTCCGCCTGGCTTTAATAAGTTGCCAAGTGTGAAAAAGTATTCACCAAGGAAATCTGCCCCGACGGCTTCGACCATTTCTACGGATACCACGCGGTCGTACTTGCCCTCTAGGGAACGGTAGTCTTCTAGCAGAAGTTCCACGCGATCCTCAAGACCCGCGGAAGCAATCACCTTTTTAGCCCAATCGTACTGTTCCTTGGAAATCGTCGTCGTGGTAACGCGGCAACCATATTCACCAGCCGCATGGAGGGCGAAAGCACCCCATCCGGTGCCCACCTCTAAGAGGTGTGTGTCAGGCCCCAATTCAAGTTTGCGACATAAGTGATCGATTTTGGCAATTTGAGCTTGCTCCAAAGTCGTGCTCTGCGCGTCGAACAAACCACAGCTGTAAGTCATGGTCGGATCCAGGAACAAAGAAAAGAACTCATTGCTGAGATCGTAATGCGCTTCGATATTTCGTTTCGCGCCCTGCAAAGTATTGCGGTTAGCTCGATGCAAGCGTCGTAGCAGTGGCGCACCCCACTTTGCTAGTCCCCCATTAATATGCTGCAACACATCGCGGTTGCGCGCGAACAAACGAATGGTTGCCGTTAGATTATTGGTCTCCCACCAACCTTCGGCGTAAGCTTCGGCCGCGCCCAAAGACCCCCCAGTCACCATGCAAGCCCAGAAGCGCGGATCGAGCACAGTAATCTCGGCATGCAGCGCATCTTCACTCGGCTGCCCGAACAGCCAGACCGCGGGATCGCTCTTGCTATTATTATCCGGTGCCTCAACCAGTCGCAGTTCACCTTTTGTGATGCGACCAATCGAGCGAAGCACAAGGCGCCGCGCAGTGCGAACCTTCCAAGTGCTAGAGCTAGTGGAACGAGATTTTGCAGTAACTACTGCCGCCGCAAGCGGCTGCGAAGTGGACTTAAGACGAGTGGGTGTTGACATGGTCCTTTGTTTTTATGTTTGCAGTTGATGCTGCCACCTTGCGTGGGTGGCGATGAAAAGTGGCGCGTTTCAAGAACAAGCGCAATGCGTGCCAATAGATTGCAAAATGCAATCGTTGACTTTGGAATGGGCTGCGTTGCACTTGGCGTGCAACTCCACGGCGATTCAGGCTCTGAAAACTGCCGTCCAAGGTCACATCAAAAACGCGTTCTCCCTCGCGCTCATTGACCATGGCGACGACTAAGCCATCTTTGTGCAACTGTATTTGCCAGTGGTATGAGTGGTCCATGCCATGAAATGGCGAGACATGGAAGTCCTTCTCAAAACTCCACGAGTGATGCTCTTGTGGGGATTCGCTGCGTGCATCC
>JAQWRF010000194.1 GCA_029243845.1 Planctomycetota bacterium
ATGAATGCGCTCAAAAGCATCGGGGTCTACTTTTTGCAATTCATTACGCAGCGCCATAACGCCTTCGTCTTGCAAGCGCTGCGCAAGCTCGTCCCGCAACTGCGCGCTTACTTCGGGCAAATCTATCAAACCAAAAGCCAAGGCCTTAAACCACATCGTGGTTCCGCCGACGTACAAAGCGTTTTTGCCTTGTTCGCGCAACTGGCGTTCTACTTCCTCAGTCAATCTGATGTATTGAGCGACCGAGAACTCGTCGTTCGCATCGACGACATCAATTAAATGGTGTGGCACCTGCGCCATCTCTGCGGTACTTGGCTTCGCCGTGCCCATGTTCATGCCACGGTAAACCAGCATCGAATCTAGAGAAATAATTTCGGCATTCATCAACGGCGCTAACTTCAAAGCAATTTCCGTTTTTCCCGAGGCCGTTGGCCCGAGTAAGAATGCGCGCTTCATCATTTATCCTTCGGGGTCAACACCGCAACCGCGCGCTTTGAATCATCCAACAAATTCTCGGCAGCAGCTTGAATGTCGGCAAGACTAATTGCTTGTAGTTCATCGAGAGCAGAAAATATTTCATTCCCGGCCAACATACTCGACAACACCGAAGAAGCCACCGCTGATGGTGTCTGTAAACCAGAGACGATACCGCCCCATGCCGCTTTGCGCAGTCGCTCAAAGTCAGAAGCCTTTATCTTGTTAGCGATGAATTTGTCACAAGCTTGAGTAATGTTGTCAACGAACTTTTGCGGCTTATCGCAAATCCCCGACATAATCACATGACCCCACGTTTCATCTGCCGACCAATAAGCACTAAAGCTATCATCGATTATTTCGGCTGCATACAGTTCTTGCCGCAATTCCGACGACTTTCCGAACATCAGATCAAGCAACAATGACGCAACGATGCGCTGGCGCAATCGCAATTGCCCATCTGCTTCGACCTCACGTTGAGCGTAGCCAATAAAGACATAAGGCCGCGTCACCGCAAATTCCTCTTCGACATAACCCGTCAAACGCGTGCTGGTAGCATCATCCGACGACCGCTCGGCAATAGCAGTATCGTCCGTGCGCAATAACGGCTCGAGCTTTTGCTTCATTTCTTCGACATCGAAGTCTCCGGCAATGGCCAAGCGCAGTGCTTGCGGGACATAAAAACCGTCGTAACAGCGCTGCAAATCTGTTGCGTTAATACGCGCAACATCCTCAAGAGTACCGCCCGGTCCCACGCGCATGGAATGCGACTTATACATCGCCTCGTGCAACAGGAACGTACCTCGGTACCCTGGGCTGTCTTGATACATCCGCACTTCTTGCTCGATGATGCCGCGCTCTTTATCAACGCGCTCTTCAGTGATCAGCGGGTCTTGCACGAAGTCGAGTAGGACCTCTAAGCACTCGTCGAAATGAGCGGCCGTCGAGAAGTAATAAGTGGTTTGGCAAAAAGAAGTACCGCCATTAAAGTTGGCGCCCAAACGATTGAATCTATCAAAAACTTTTTCTTGGCGCCCTTCGAACAACTTGTGTTCTAAATAATGCGCGGAGCCCGTAGGGACTTGATGGTCGTCGCCGTTGGGCATAACGAAACGCAAGTCGTTGCCCCCAAAACGTAAACCAAAGTGTGCTGCTGTGGTATGGAATCCGGGAGTCGGAATGAGAGCAATTTGAATGCCGTTGGCCGTTTCTAGCAAATGGACGGTCTCTTCCAATTGCGGATGCTTAATGGTGCGAGTAGTCTTCATTATTCAGCAGCGGACAAGAGGTAAACGAGATCAGGCTGCCATCCGGTGGCTGCCTGTTGGATTTGCTCGGCGGTCAACCGCTGGCAAGCCTCAGCGCGAATAGCTGGCGTTGCGTTAAGGCCTAGGACGTGATTGCCATGATAGAACGAAGCCATCGCACCTGGTGAGTCGGCGAGCGCTGCTAA
>JAQWRF010000221.1 GCA_029243845.1 Planctomycetota bacterium
TTTTTTCCTAGCATGGACCCACTCTTATCGCGCGTGCCGATTTATCCGGTACTAGGTAATCACGAGCAAGATGCTC
This sequence comes from Planctomycetota bacterium, assembly GCA_029243845.1. Lineage (GTDB taxonomy): Bacteria > Planctomycetota > UBA1135 > UBA1135 > UBA1135 > JAPKEZ01. The sequence goes on from JAQWRF010000221.1 coordinate 77, forward strand.
GGCATTACTACGATTACATGCAGTTGCCAGATCCTGAGTACTATTATGATTTTGAATACGGCAACGCGCATTTTTTCATGCTAGACACCAATCGCAAAGTGCATCCTGGTAGCGAGCAATTTGTTTGGCTTGAAAAGGAGCTTAAGAAGTCTAAGGCTATATGGAAAATTGTATGTCATCATCATCCAGCATTCAGCTCTGATGAAAACGATTACGGCGATATGTGGAAAGGCCCTTCAAGCCACGGCGATTTACGCGTGCGCGAGTTGACGGCACTTTATGATAAATACGATGTCGACTTGGTATGGAATGGCCACATCCATTCTTACGAGCGCACCTGGCCATTGGCGAAAGGCAAGGTCGTCGAAGAGAACGGTACCACTTACATGATCACTGGCGGTGGTGGAGGAGGGCTTGAAACTCCTGGTCCGATTCGCCCTTGGTTCCAAAACAACGTGCGCCGCGGTCACCACTGGTGTTATGTCGCAGTTAATGGCGGCACGCTTGAAATGAAGGCCTTTGATCTAGAGGGGCGTATGTTCGACGTGCTGACATTGAAAAAGCCGGGCTGATTTATAGAGATCATAAATCATGACTCCATTCCATCTTGCCTTCCTCATCAGTACCAGCACCTGTGGCTCTCATTCGCGTAAACCGCTACTGAAAACTACAGGTGCGTGATAAGTTATTTATTTTTGCGCGTCAACATGCTTTTTGTTCGTGATGGCACGAATTTTCCCGGGGAATCCAACAACGCTCACTGACGTTTCTGTCCAAAGAAAATAATCCATTTCGTCAATGTAGAACATTGGATAGCCAAGGACATCGCATTCCGCTTTATCGCAAGCATCTCGTACCGCGGCACTCTTTATTTTGCCTAGCCCAGACTCTGGAAGCATTGACCCGAGGGCGCCTAAGGCAGAAGACATAAACCCGGCATCAGCAGACTGCACCGCAAGGCCGTCTGAGAAATTGCCTGGTCCCCAATGAAAGATTTTCAAGACAGTTGTGCCTGAAGCAGCGCCAGAGACGCGGTTGGGCTCAAAGCGAATATCCACTTCGTGGTCATTCGTGGCAGAGATAACTCCGAGAGGATGGCCGGTAGAGATGATATCGCGTGTCGTGCTAGCGCAGGAGCACAGAAAAGAAAGTGAAATTAAGACGGCGGTTCTCATGATTTTTATGTAAAGAGTAGGGGTGATATAAAAGCTCGTTGAGCTTGAATTTATTCGACAGATAATAGCACTATCTGTTGTTTTGTGTCCGCGAATCCTCAAATATACTCAAACTACCCATTGTTCATGTTCGATGCCCTTTGCTCGAGGCTGTCAGCCAGAGTTGCCGAGTAGGGGGTTAATCCACACTAAGCAACGCGCGAATCGCTTGGTTGTTGGCAGCTGTAAAAAAGGCTTACCACTCCGAGAAGAAGGGTAAGCTGGATAGGCCTGTGGATGAGGCGCTCAAGCATGAACAGAGCATACTATAATCAGGAGCATGATTCGCCGAACAATCCTGTTAGCTCCTTGCGCCTTCGCTGCTTGCTCCGGCGCCACTCTTCAAGATACTGAACCGCGTGTGCACGTCAGTGTCAGCGTTGACTGGGAGGGGCGAGATTTGTCCGATGAAAACCTTGCAGCATTCGCCGACTTCCGTGCTGCGCATCCTGAGATTCCGTTAACTCAGTTCATCAACGCGGCTTACTTTGATAAGGCCGATGCCGATGCTGCACAAGTGAGCGCGCGTATCCGCCAAGCATTGCAACCGCATGACGAACTCGGCTTGCACATCCACCCCTGGAAATCCCTGGTGGAAGCGGCGGGCGTAACTTTTCGCAGCAAGCCGACAATCTGGGGAGTCGAAC
>JAQWRF010000230.1 GCA_029243845.1 Planctomycetota bacterium
ATAACGACGTCGCGCGCGCAATTCACTATCTGCCAAACCGTAGTGTTGGTCTGGAGGATTCTCGAGGCCTTTAGTGAGAATTTCAAAACGTGAACCGTAGATAGAGTCTTGACCCTTATCGGTTTTTCTCATTTCGCCGCGAAGAGCAATGAAGTCTCCGAGGTTTAGGCATTTCAACAACGCAAAATCTTCAGCGGGCAGCAAATCTTTTTGCAGTACTACTTGAATCGCGCCATCACCATCGTGAAGGTCGATGAAAGCTAACTTGCCATAACCGCGGCGACCAAGAACGCGTCCAGCGACACAAACCTCTGTATTCTGGATTTCTTCGGCTCGCGCCAACAAATCTAGAGACATACTACGTGGCAAATCGCCAAACACCGAAATAGACGCTGGGTAAGCATCGGCGCCTGAATTCTGAAGGTCGGCAAGCTTTTGTAGCCGGTCTGGATGAAAGTAGTCGGGCATAACGTAGTGCCAAAAGGCTGTAAAGGGTGATGGTGGAGCTAAGGGGGCTCGAACCCCTGACCTCGTCGCTGCCAGCGACGCGCTCTCCCAGCTGAGCTATAGCCCCATTACCTTTTACGTCGCAGATTTTAACGATATCTTTAAGCGCGTCAAAGAGAAAACAAAGTGTTTTCGGCTACGTTAAAATCTTAGCCCTGTAAACACCATCATGGCAGACTACAACTTTAAAGAAATCGAGCCGCGCTGGCAGCAATTCTGGCTCGATAAGCAATCATTCCGTGCACCTGGCCCGGGTGACGCTGGTTTTGACGCGTCAAAGCCTAAGTACTATGTACTTGATATGTTCCCTTACCCAAGTGGCGCCGGCCTGCACGTCGGCCATCCGAAGGGGTATACAGCGACGGATATCACCACGCGCTACAAACGGCATCAAGGTTTTAACGTTCTGCACCCCATGGGCTGGGACGCTTTCGGTTTGCCAGCCGAGCAATACGCGATTCAAACGGGTACGCATCCCGCGGTTACGACTGCAGCTAACGTCGATAATTTCCGCAGTCAGTTGAAAGCTTTGGGCCTTAGTTACGATTGGTCGCGCGAGATCAACACTACTAATCCCGATTATTACAAATGGACGCAGTGGGTCTTCAAGCAGCTTTACAAGCAAGGTTTAGCTTACGAAGCCGAGACTCCCGTTTGGTGTTGTCCAAAGTTAGGCATGGTCTTAGCTAACGAAGAGGTTATTGATGGCGATAGCGAGCGCGGAGGGCATCCTTGCGAAAAGCGTCCTTTGCGTCAGTGGATGTTTAAGATTACAGAATACGCCGATCGTTTGTTGGCCGACTTGAAAGATCTTGATTGGCCAGATTCCGTTAAGGCAATGCAACGCGAATGGATTGGTCGTTCTGAAGGTGCCGAACTTAATTTTGTGATTAATGGCGCGGACGATTCCTTTACGGTTTTCACTACGCGTCCTGATACTCTGTTTGGCGCAAGCTTTTGCGTGTTGGCTCCCGAGCATCCGCTACTAGAGAGCATTGTTAGTGACAAGCAGCGTGATGCGGTTGGCGCTTATCAGGAACAAGCGAAAGCTAAGTCCGATTTGCAGCGCGCCGAATTGCAGAAAGACAAATCAGGTGTGTTCACGGGCGCTTACGCGATTAACCCGATTTTTGATGAAAGCGATGCGCGGCGTTTGATACCGATTTACACCGCTGATTACGTATTGATGACTTATGGTACTGGCGCGATTATGTGCGTGCCCGATGGCGACGAGCGCGATCGCGAGTTTGCCGAGAAGTATGCGTTACCGATTCCGAATATTATTGACGACAACGGATGTTTGATTAACTCTGATTTCTTAGATGGCTTAGCTCCGAAGCAGGCCATCCCGAAAATGATTGAGTGGCTATCTGAAAAGGGTATTGGCGAAAAGAAAATCAATTTCAGATTGCGTGATTGGCTGTTTAGCCGTCAGCGTTATTGGGGAGAGCCGTTCCCAGTGCTGCACGAAGTGGTTGATGGCAAACGTAATGGTAATGTCAAATTAGTCGACGACGCCGATTTGCCTGTTTCATTGCCGACCCTTGAAGACTTTGGTCCTGCTGAAGACGGTGCTCCGCCATTGTCGCGTGCTGAAGAGTGGGTGCAGGTCGTTGATGGCGACGGCAAGGTCTACGAACGCGAAGTGAACTCGATGCCGCAGTGGGCAGGTTCGTGTTGGTATTACTTGCGTTTCCTA
>JAQWRF010000240.1 GCA_029243845.1 Planctomycetota bacterium
CATGGCTAGTTTCCTAATCTTCGCACTCTGTTACGCACAGAATCTAAACGAACAATTCGACACCTTTAACTCGGCCCCGGTCGAACTATATGCCGAGTCGCCCTTGTTTTACAACCCAACCGCCATAGACGTCGATGATGACGGCAATGTTTGGGTAACCGAAGCAGTTAATTACCGACAATGGAGCGGTCGCAACCCAGGTCGTCACCATGATGCCGGTGATCGAGTTGTTGTACTACGCGATACCGACGGCGATGGTATTGCTGACAAGAGCATTGTGTTTGCTCAAGGCCAAGAGTTGGTTGCACCACTAGGCATCTTAGTATTAAAAGATCGAGTTTTAGTTTCGTGCTCACCGCATTTAATGGAGTACCGCGACACGGATGGCGACTTCGTAGCTGACGAGTCAAAAATACTACTTACTGGATTCGGCGGCTTCAATCATGACCACGGTTTACACTCCTTTGTAGAGGATGGTAATGGAGGTTTACTATGGGCCGCTGGCAATGCCGGCCCACATGTTGTTAAAGGAACCGATGGAGTCTCGATTCGTAGCGGCTCCGTTTATAACGGCGGTGGCCCGGAACACGCTGGCAACATTGCCGGATTAGTCAGCGACGATGGCCAGGCCTACACCGGTGGCCTAATCGGACGCATGAACATCGATGGCAGTGGCGTTGAGATTTTGGCGCATAACTTCCGTAACAACTATGAAGTAGCGATCGATAAATACGGCAATATGTTTACCGCTGATAATGACGATGACGGCAATCGCTCGTGTCGCACCGTCACCGTTGTCGAAGGTGGAAACTACGGATACTTCTCTGCGGATGGCAAACGTTTTTGGAATGCCGACCGCCGTCCAGGTGAAGACATTCAATCGGCGCACTGGCATCAACGCGACCCTGGGGTGATGCCACACGGCACGATTACTGGTGCGGGTGGGCCAACAGGTGTAACCATGTATGAGCATGATGCCTTCGCAGCACTTAATGGTTATTTACTTAACGCCGACGCCGGGCGGAGTATCGTTTACGCACATCAACCAGTCATCAAAGGCTCCGAGTTGGTGCTTGAGCAAGGCACTTTGATTGAGGCTAAGCGTGATGGCGAGAAAGGCAGTTGGTTTCGCCCGAGTGATGTAGCAGTCGGCCCGAAAGGAGAAATCTATGTCGCCGATTGGTACGACCCAGGTGTAGGCGGTCACGCGGCGGGCGACCGCGAAGCATACGGACGCATTCTGAAAATCGTGCCTGTGCAGAAACCCGAGTGGGTCGCTTACCCTGAGCCTGATGCAGCACTTTCACGCGTGGCCGCTTTGCGCAAGGCAATGCGTAACGGCTTTAATTACGAAATCATGGCAAAGTACGCGGCCGACGAATCGCCATTTGTCCGTGCTACCTGCGCGCGCTTGTTACGCAAAATTAAAGATGTGAATATGCGAATAAGCTTGCTTATAAAAATCGCGCGCACTATGCCCGATGGCGACCGCATGTATCTAGAATCAATCGGCATTGGAGCCGAAGGGCTTGAGGAAGATTTATTTCATGCCTTAAGTCTCATGTCTAGCTTTGGTTCACACGAAAACTTTTTACGTATCGCCTGGCGATTGCATCCAGTTGACGCACTTGAAACTTTAGCATGGTATGCGGTAGATGAAGATACGGCGCTAGAGCTGCGGCTGCTGGCCGTTGATGGCATTGCATTTATGAAGGAAGAAGTTGCAGCTGAAGAAATGATGAAGTTAGCTATGGGTGGCCCTTCG
>JAQWRF010000245.1 GCA_029243845.1 Planctomycetota bacterium
TACCAGTCAAAGTTGGCGACCACGTGGTGTACGCCAAGTTCTCAGGCTCTAAAATAGAAGTCGGTGGCTGCGAATTTTTAATCGTACGCGCCAACGAAATTCTTGCCGTCATTAACAGTAAATAACATCATGGCTAAACAAATACTTTTTGATGATAGCGCGCGCGAAAAACTTTTTGCCGGCATCGAAACACTTGCAAAAACAGTTTGCGTCACCTTGGGTCCTAGCGGACGCAACGTGATTCTAGAAAAATCTTTTGGCGACCCCATCATCACTAAAGATGGTGTGTCCGTAGCGAAAGACGTCGACCTAGACGACCCCTTTGAGAGCCTTGGTGCAAAATTAGTGCGCGAGGTGGCCTCCAAGACCAACGATCAAGCTGGTGATGGCACTACAACCGCAACGGTATTGGCTGCCGACTTAGTCCGCCAGGGACTACGCCATATGGCATCAGGTGCATCCCCTACTTTATTGCGGCGTGGCATAGATAGCGCTGTCAAAGCAGCCGTTGATTCCATCGGTCAATTAAGCAAAGAGGTCTCCGGGCGTAAAGACGTTGCACGCGTTGGCGCAATTTCAGCCAACCAAGATTCAAATATCGGTGATATCCTTGCTGATGCTGTTGAGAAAGTGGGCGACAATGGTGTCATCACTATCGAAGAAGGCGATGGCTTTGAAACGACTCTCGAAATTGTCGATGGTATGAATTTTGACAAAGGTTATTTGTCACCTTATTTTGTAACCGACACGGCCAAGATGGTCGCCGAGCTTGAATCGGCCCTAGTGTTAGTGCATGAAGGCAAGATTTCTAATCTGCAAGAGTTCTTGCCTTTACTTGAGCAAGTTGCTCCTACTGGCAAGCCATTGTTGATTATCGCAGAAGATATTGATGGCGAAGCGCTGGCGGCTTTAGTGGTTAACAAAATGCGCGGCATTATGAATGTCGTAGCGGTTAAAGCGCCTGGCTTTGGTGACCGTCGCAAAGCAATGCTTGAAGATATTGCTGTTGTCACGGGCGCTACCGCAATCATGAACGATACAGGCAGCAGCTTAAATGAAGTTGGCCTCGAAGACTTGGGCGCTGTCAAAAAAGTACGCGTCGAAAAGGACCGTTGTATTCTAGTCGGCGGTGCTGGCACGAAGAAAGCTATCTCCGAACGTGTCTCTCAAATTCAAGCACAACTCGATCGCTCGACATCGACCTACGATGGCGAAAAATTACGCGAGCGCTTAGCGCGTATTTCTGGCGGCGTAGCTGTTGTGAAAGTTGGCGGCGCCACCGAAGCTGAATTGAAGCAACGGAAACATCGTGTCGAAGACGCCCTCCATGCCACCCGTGCAGCCAAAGCCGAAGGTATTGTACCTGGCGGCGGAACTGCCCTACTACGCGCTATTCCAGCTGTTGAGGCTGTGCGCAAAAAAGCGCATGGCGACGAGAAGTTTGGCGTCGATATCGTCATTGCAGCTCTAAGTTCACCCACACGCGTGATTGCCAACAATGCAGGCTTTGACGGCAATGTTGTCGTAGAAGATGTCATGGCACTAGACGGATGGTTTGGTTTTGATGCGCTCAAAAACAAATATTGCGATCTAGGACGCGCCGGCATTATCGACCCGACTAAAGTTGTACGCTCGGCGTTAATCAATGCAGGATCTATTGCCGGATTGATTCTGATTACCAATACTTTGGTAACAGATGTAGCAAGTGACAGCGAGACGCCTGCC
>JAQWRF010000258.1 GCA_029243845.1 Planctomycetota bacterium
CCGCATCGACGCCTCAACGTGTCGCGGATCTGGCGACGCACCATCGTCGCTTTGTTTAATTAAAAAATCGTGCGTGCGATAATCTTTACCGCGCCACAACATCACCGCGACAGATTCTTTACCGTCGCGCCCAGCGCGCCCAAATTCTTGGTAGTAGTCTTCGAAACTCCGCGGCAAATGTAAATGAATCAACAAACGGATATCTGGTTTGTCGATACCCATGCCAAAGGCGTTTGTCGCAACCAACGCATCGAGTTCATCAGCAATAAACTGGTCTTGTACTAGCACGCGACTTTCGCCGTCGCAGCCACCATGATAAAACGCCGCCCTCAAACCTTGGCGCGCCAAATCGTCGACCAACTCTTCGCAAGCGCGACGTGTGCCAGCATAAATCAAAGCCGGAGCATTGCCCTCGCGGCCCTTCACTAAACGGACGGCCTCGACATTACGCAAAGCGTCGGAGGTCATTTTTCGTGTTTCGATTTTGATGTTGTCGCGTAAAAAACCGCGCACGAACACATCTGGGTTTTCGAACCCAAGTGCGGCGCCTAATTCAGAGCGCAACTCAGGTGTGGCCGTGGCGGTGAACGCCGCGGTGCGCTTAGGCTGCAACCACTCTAAAAACTTATCGATGTTCATGTAATCAGGGCGGAAATCATGCCCCCATCGTGCCACACAGTGCGCTTCGTCGATGGCGACTAATGAAACCGTGGTCGACGCACGCGACAAAGTGTTTAGAAACCACTGATTACTCAAACGTTCGGGGGACACATACAAAAAGTTCAATTTGCCTGCCAATAAATCATCTTCGGCTTGCTTGCGCTCTTCGGGGCTTTGCGCACTATCAAAAGACGCCGCGCTGACACCTACTTCTCTTAGCCCGCGTACTTGATCGCGCATCAGGGCAATCAGCGGCGAAATGACCAGTGTAGTACCGCCAAATAACAAGCCTGGAAGATGGTAACAGAGCGATTTACCTGCCCCAGTAGGCAACACTGCCACCGTAGGCCCTCCGGCCAAGATCGAGCGGATAACCTCAGCTTGCCCAGGACGGAACTCGGTGTGCCCGAATACGTCGGACAACACGGTCATCACCTGGCGGCGTGAGTAATTCATGAATGTTAGTTTATCGTCTGAGCAGTTCAACTATCGCACCTTCCAAGGGGAAGACGCCCGTTTCGACTTTGTTATACACAATATTTCCATCACAGCGCACGATAAACACTCCACCCGACCCGGCAATGAGCTCTGAGGCGACATCGAAAGCATCCTTAATTTCATCGGCCGCACGGGTCGCTTCGGGTAAGTAGTTTCACATCTGGCAGTATTCGATGGTGATTTGCATAAAAGTAGGATAAGCCCCCTTGCGTCGTATTCAAGCTTCTCTATAATCTTCACTAATGATACTGAGTCTCATTACCATTACCCTCTCCGCGGCCGCCCAGGTTTCATTTGGCGGCTATGGCGAGGTCTCGTACCGCAACGTAGGGAACGACGCCGACACCTTTGATGTGCACCGTGTCGTTCTTTACACAGGATACGCATTCGACGAGACCTATAGCTTCAACTCTGAAATTGAATTCGAGCACGGTGATGAACTCCACGTTGAGTTTGCCCAAATTGACGGCCACTACTCAGACGCCTTCAACATTCGCGCGGGCCACATTCTGCTGCCTATGGGTTTCATGAACGAAACTCACGAGCCGACAACCTTTTGGAGCGCCAAGCGCCCTCTTGTTGAGCGCTATATCATTCCATCCACTTGGCACGAAAATGGTGCTGGAGTTTTCGGCACCACGGGCAATCTTTCATGGCAAGCGTACTTAGTGAATGGCACTGACGATGGCTTCGATATGCAAAAAAATGGTCTACGTGGCGGACGCCAAGGTGGTGAAAAAGCTGCGGCGGAAAAAATGGGTGTCACTGCACGCCTTGACTACCAAGCCACAAGTGGCTTACTGATCGGCGCGGCGATTTATAGCGGTTCAACGAACAATAAAGGTGTGTCTGGTAGCACCGACCCCCTTGATGATGTCCTTCCCACTGAGCTAGATCATCATGTGCAGGTAATCGAAGCGCATGCGCAATATGATTCGGGCCCATTTCGCGTACGAGCTTTATTTGCCGACGCGTCAGTCGAGAATGCTGATCAATTACCGGAGGCTTCGGTCACCGACGACATCGATGGTTGGTACGTCGAAGCGGGTTACGATTTACTAAGCAGCGATGAAAACCTATCGCTAACACCATTCGTG
>JAQWRF010000294.1 GCA_029243845.1 Planctomycetota bacterium
CCAAACGATTAGGGAAAGCAACAAACACAATCCTGGGAGTAGGTACAAGGTCAAAGACTTTATTCTTCCGAGCATTTCACGCGAAGGATGGAATGGTATTTCATTGATGCTACGCAATCCGGACTTTTCGAGATCGTCGCCAAGCAAAAACATGATCGATGCAGCTAGCCAATCTTTATTGTAGTCAAGGTGCTCGCGCATGATCTCATCTGAACCCGACAACAGCAAGTGCCCTGCTCGCAACGCCGACTGCGGACGCCATGCCGCACTGGCGATGGCGATAGCATGAATGCCAGCTTTCTCATTGCCATCGCGTGCGAAGCGAACTCCTTGTTTATCGTTATCAATCCATGCGCCAGCTGAAGTACGTAGCAAACGTGATTGACTGTATTTGTTTGTAGAGTCACCAAAGGTTAGCGGCCGGGTGCCCGCAAACAATAAGCTGCGTTTAGCCTTAAGCAAAGGTTCGTTAATCTTATGCTGCCCACTAATCTTACCAGTGTTGATTTCTAGAATAGCACATTCATGACGCCCCTCCATAAAAGTACCTGCAATGGGTATCGCCTCGCAGAGCAAACCCTCTTCAAAGTGCTCACCGCGCTCTGCGAGGATTTGATTCCATTGATCGACCACCGCTGTGGTGGTAAAGGCACCCAATGCTAGAAACAGGTGCTTATCGTCATCGACCCATTGCTTAGCCGCTGCAAAATCGAGTGGAGTAAATGGCGTAAGCTGCCCCGGCACCACTACTAAATCTTGATCACCGACCATCGAGAAACTATTCACGTGTGAAACGGTGTGGCCTTGACGCTCCATAAACTCTAAAAAGGGCTGTATCGAAACATCGTCAGCAAGCGCTTTAATCACAGCGACTTTAAACGGGTTTGCGTTCGAGAGTCGCAAGGCAGCGTCACCGATAGCTTCGTCAATGCGTTCACGTCGTAGACGAGCGGCGATACGCTGTTCATCGACAGCTTGGCTAACCTCGAACAAATCTTCAAACTTCAAGACGACATGATTGTCGCTTGTTGACAAAATAATGACCTCGCCAGATTGGCGACTATGCAACTGCTGCAACCGCTGTTGCTCTACCAAGGGGCTATTGGAGTCAACAATTAAGCTGGAGAAACTGCCTGACGTGCGCGCTTCGAGATCGTCAATTAATAGGCGTAGTCGATCAAATGCGCGCATATAAACATTTGAGTTATAAGAGTTCAGTTTTTCATCTTCGCGATATAGGAATGCAGTCAGGCGTACCGGTGCATCGATACTCGCAATTGCATTCAACATTCGCTCGCTGACCCCGTTACTCTTTTCAGCCGTCAAGTCGAAACGTAGTCGCGCGTTCGGCGATGAGAATACATATAAGCATGCTATGACCAAACAAGTCGCTGCCACAGAAAGGCCGAGCGATATCGAGAGCAATAAGAATTTGCGATTCATGGTATCCACCTTCGTGAAACTAGGCGCAAGTAGGTTAAGAACAAAAACAACGCGCTTAACAACACTAAATACATAACGGCATAACTATCGATGAGCGCTGCCGCAAAGCCGTTGCTAA
>JAQWRF010000296.1 GCA_029243845.1 Planctomycetota bacterium
TGAACCCTCCATGTTATTGGTTTCAGTGGCGTCGGCTTTAACTAAGCGACGGATGGCCTCGCTCTTCCTTCCCATCTCGAAATAATGGCGCGTCATCTTGACGGGCATCCGCGCTTCGACATCGCGCTCGGTGCCTTTCAGCGACTTTAGGATAACGAGCTCGTCATCGGTATAAAAACCGCGCATATTCTCAGGCATTTTTTCATCGAAAAAAGGGCGCAATCCGTTAATGCTTTCGCGGTCGTAGCGCGGGCTTTCAACGGTGTCGAGAAAGGCTTGCTCTCTCGCAGATGGAGTGTATTTGGAGTCGTTCATGGTTGGCTGTGCGTGTCTAACAAATTGTACAATCTTCAACTCTCATTGTACCTCTAGTTAAGGCATTTTTAGCATGATTGTTGGCTATGATTCCCTTCGTAATCCCAAGAGACACGATTAGTCGTCGCTAAGATGTGCCTCGAGATCTTCAATCAAATCGCCTGCAGAGGCGTATCGCACCTCGCGATCTTTGGCCATCATCTTCTCTAGGAAGTAGTGTGCCAGCGGAGACACCCGCCCACCTTTCATGGCCGCGCCTTTCAGAGAATCAAGGACCTGCATGCGCAATAATTCTTGGTCGTCCGATGCGACGAAAGGCAGCTCGCCCAAGATTAAATGGTACAAAGTCACACCCAAAGAATAGATGTCGGCGCGGCCATCAAGATCGCTTTGTCCTTTAGCTTGCTCGGGTGCTAAGTATGCTGCGGTACCCATCGTTGTGCCTTCGCCATGTCCGCCGCTTAAACCTTCGCCGGCAAAGCCAAAGTCGATAAGGCGCACATTGGACTCGCGATCAAGCATGATGTTTCCGGGTTTTAAATCGCGATGAATCACACCGTGCTCGCGCATACCTTCAAGCGCCACGGCCACCTCACAAATAATGTTAAAGGCCTCGCTCTCAGAAAAATTGCGCCCCTGGTCTAACCATTCAAGCAAGGTCTGACCCGCCACACGTTCCATTTCTAGAACCAAGGTGTGCATAAAACGAAACACGCGCAAGCCATTCACTACCTGGGGCACGGCCTCAAGCTCTCGAAGTAGCTTTGCCTCTTTGGCAAATTGATTAGCCGCTACTTTATTGCGCGACAAATCAGGACGGAGTATTTTCAGCGCTACCCTCTCGAAGTCGCGGTCGCGTTTGGCCGCGTAAACTTCAGCGGTTCCGCCTTTGCCAAGCAGGCGCTCAATGGTGTAGCCAGGAATACGTGGCTCGCGCATGGCCCGCGTTTGTCGCAGATGGTTGATTTCGGCAGCAGTAAAGCTAGAAACAGCCGATAATCTGGCCTCAAAGTCTTGTTCGGCGCAGCCTTCAAGCACTTCCAGAGCCTGCTCACGGCTTAGAAAGCCACGAGAGGTGAGTAGAGCCAAGAATTGCTGGTCTTCGACGGAGGCAGAGCTGGACATTAGCTAATACTTTACATCGGCCGAAGATGAGTACCATCTTGAGTTAAAAAAATCATTATTTGAAATTAAAGGCGCAGCGCTGAACAGCCGAAATATAGATGCCCAAGGGCACATACATCATGCAAAACTCATCACTCGTTTACAAATACTTCGATCTCATCGATGGCTTTATTCGCGTTCGCATAGCTGGCGCTGAAGGCAACATGCCCGAAATAGAAATGTCTACAAACAGCACTCCGTCGCGTCGCGACTACCGCCAATATGTAGTAAGTAATTTCGTTCTCGATCTCGATTCAGAAGTAATGCCAAAGGTACACGCTGTTTACCCAGAGGACACCATGG
>JAQWRF010000297.1 GCA_029243845.1 Planctomycetota bacterium
TACTTTGCGCCGCTCCACTTACAGCGCAAGGCATGAAAGATGTAACTGAGGCTCCAGTTACAGAACAGTCAGCTGCGTCCTCAGAGTTAATCGAGAAGGCTACTATGGCCCTCATGGGCTCTCAATGGACGTCCACTTTCGAGGTTGTTGCAGAACAGCCAGAGGGGGAATCGACCATAACATTGAATATGAGCATGCAAGACCTTACGCACTTCTCTGCTGCAATAACAATGACAGCCGAAGATCCGTTCGAGGGTGAGGTAACCCAGAATCACACAATCATGTGTGACGGCGAGTTTTTGTACGCTGACATTGACGGCATTGCCGAGATGTCGCAAGGCATGTTTAGTGGCCCAGTGAAGATAGAGCTACCAGCGCTTCTAGGAATGATGGACATGGAGGAAGCTCCTACTGCAGAGGGCATGAAGCCTATGATTGCCGGAATGATTGGGTTAATGCCTCTTGTAGAAGAAGGCTCAACTGAGAAGGTTCGTCGCTACACCATGGCTGCTGACGAAGACCTCGAATCAATGACCATTTGTTTCGACGCCGTGACATTCTTTCTATCATCAGTAGAGGCTGTTAATGCGGATGGCTCGAAAATGTCAATTACAGCGAAAGATACTGCGATGGTCGAAGAGTTCGAAGAAGGGCACTTCACATTCAGTGGCGAAGCGCAAGACGTTACAGCTATGCTCGCAATGATGAGCGGAGGCGGCGGAGCTGCTCCAGCTGATGAAGACCTCGAATTTTAATTCGATAACACCAATCAAAAAGCCTGTCGCGTTTTACTCGCGGCAGGCTTTTTCTATGGGCTGCCAAACATTTAGAGCAACTTGTCGCCAAGTAAACTTCTTAGATTGCGCCAAGCCATCGACAGCTAATTTCTCTCGCAAGAGCGGGTCGCCACATAATTTAGTGATTTGCTCGGCAATAGAATTATCGTCGGCAGGGTCGCAATACAAAACGGCATCACCACAGACCTGTGGCAGCGAAGAAGTATTGCTAGATATCACCGGGCAACCTAGTAACATCGCTTCGCCGGGGGGCAGCCCCCAGCCTTCGTAGAAAGATGGGTAAACAAAGCCCAAGGCATTTTCGTATAAGTGTCGTAGCTGGTCGTCACTTACTCGGCCTACGTAGAGAGCTTTATCTGACAATATGTCGAGGTCTTGATCGCGAAAAATGAGCGGGTTGGTGCCACCCGCAATCACTAGCTTGGCTTCGACACCCGCAATTTTCATTGCGCGCAAGATCGCAGCAAAATTTTTGTTTGGATTTAAACTGCTAACGGCCAAAAGATAACTACCCTTAGCTAAAGAGTGTTGTTGGGCAATAGAGTCATCGCTATTAAAACGCAATACATGCTCATGTCCGCCTTGAGTAATAACCCATTTCTCACTAGGCACCTTTAGATATTTCTCAGCTTCGAGTGCGGTGTAGCTTGACGGGCACTGCACTATCTTTGCTTTGCGCGCTGCCCGAGGAACAATTACTTTGTATAAAAAATTGAAGATAGAGGAATGAGTCTCTTCGTGTGCAAAAGTTTGTAAATCATGAATTTGCATGCTCATGTTACTCTTAAATACCGGAGCCGTATTTTTAAAGTTAAGCAAAAAACCTTTTGCCAGAAAAGGTAATTCAATTTGTTCCCATAAGTGCGAACGCATCAAGCCCTTAACCTTTAGCTTGAGATGGCGATAGCTGGGCAGGTCTGTCGGCAGAGTGGGGCTTAGCAATGTAAAGCTATAGCGTTCACCATCTATCACGCCATCTTCAATCAATTGATCCATCGCGGAAAGCACTTCGCGCGACCAGCGTTGAATACCGGTAATCGGCTCGGTCAAAAACCGCGCATTAACAAAGATCGGTATTTGTCCTGCCATAGTTGCCTATTCTTCTAGCGGAGAGGCAGCCAAAACGCGATCTTGCATTTCGCGGACTGCTTGGTCGAGGCCGACGTAAACCGCGCGCCCGATAATCGAGTAGCCAATATTTAGCTCTTCGATAAAAGGTATTTGCGCGATAGCCATAACATTGTCGTAGTCTAGCCCGTGGCCAGCATTTACGCGCAAGCCAAGTTCGTGAGCATAAATAGCAGCTGTTGTTAAGCGCTTAAGTTCATTCTCGCGTTGTTTGCCCTTTGCGTTTGCATACGCACCCGTGTGCAGCTCGATAAATGCAGCATCGGCACCCGCAGCGGCTTCAATCAAATTAGGGTCGGGGTCAATAAATAAACTGACGTCGATACCATTATCTTGCAAAGCCTTAATGTCACCAGCAAAACTATCTGGCATGCTGTGTAAATCTAGACCGCCTTCAGTGGTCAACTCTTCACGCTTCTCAGGCACCAAGCAAACTTGGTCGGGGCGAATTTCATGGGCCAACTTAATCATCTCAGGCGTGTAGGCCATTTCTAGATTAAACAAGGTTTTGACCACCTCGCGCAGCAGGCGTATGTCGCGATCTTGAATATGGCGGCGATCTTCGCGCAAATGGGCAGTAATGCCGTTGGCACCCGCAAGCTCACACAAACCGGCGGCGAACACCGGGTCAGGCTGCTGGGCTTTGCGAGCTTGCCGCACAGTTGCGACATGATCAATGTTAACGTGTAGTCGAGGCATGGCGCCCTTATTCTATACTAGCCATGCTACGAATAACCGCCGGAGAACACAGAGGACGAAAATTGAAAGTCCCGAAAGTCGCAGCCACGCGGCCGCTTGCTGAGCGCGCACGCGAAGGGGTCTTTAACCACATCAGCGGCATTATTAATGGTGCGACGGTTTGGGATGTTTACGCCGGCTCGGGAATCCTCGGCTTAGAATCTCTCTCGCGCGGAGCTGCACAAGTGGTGGCCGTTGAATATAATCGTTCAGCAATAGCACAGATTAAAGAAAATGCGTCGCTCATTAATTACAGTGACCGAATGCGCGCGTTACAAATAGACGCCTATAGCGCGCCATCCTTGGCGAAGACTGAGGCGGCTCCCGACGTTGTGTTTTTCGATCCGCCTTACGCGGATTTTAGTGGCGGTGGCCTAAAGCGTATAAAGGTGTGGCAGCTGTTTTTAGATTTATCCGTAGTAATGAAGGACGGCGGCTGCGCGATTGTTCATACCCCCAAGGGATTGTTGCTAGATAACGAGCTTGGCAAACTGCCAGGAATCGAGCGCCGTGATTATGGCAGCTCATCTTTATACTGGTGGCACAAACCGTCGGCGGCGACTGATTAAATGAAAAAAGGCATTCGAGCAAAACTCTGGGACGGCAAGCAATTTACCGCTGGCTGGCTGACTTACGACAAGGGCGTCATCACTAAAGTCTCATTTAGTAGCCCATCGCCCAAGCGTGCGGCTGAGTTGCATGACTTGAGCGGGCGCAGCATCATGCCGGGCTTTGTCGACACTTTGCTCCATGGCTATGCAGGAGTTGATTGCGGTGAGGGTACAGCTGCGCGGTTACAAAACATGACTCAATCCCTGGTGCGCACCGGGGTAACCACCGCTTTGGCCGGTTTTTATCCGACCAAAAATGATGGCCTTCAGCGCGCGGCGCGTAACTGGAATAGCTGGTCAGCGCTGGGCGGCAAGCGTACTCATATTGCCGGATGGCACGTCGAAGGACCCTTCGTCGCGCGTGAAATGTCAGGCGCATTGCCGAAGGCGGCAATGCGCAAGCCAAGCGCCAAGACCGCACAAGAGTTTGTTGATGCCTGTGACGGTTGGCTAACAATGACCACTCTTGCTCCAGAATTGGAGGGTGCTTTTGAGGCAAGTGAAGTCCTTCGCGCCAATAAAGTCATTCCATCAGTGGGGCATAGTCGCGCAACCGCACTTGACTGCGAAGTGCTTCGAGCGAATGGCAAAATTGCTGCTACCCATTTAGGCAATCGGATGACATCCTTAAGCGCCCGCGAGCTGGGACCAATTGGCGCGGCAATGCGCGGTGAAATTGATTATGCTGCAGTCATCCCCGACATGATTCATGTTGGTGGCGATACGCTAAATTTGTGGGCGAATACCCCGAAGCTAAAAAACAAATTGATGGCGTGCTCAGACAATTTATCGCATGCCGGCCTACGCGCAAAAAGCTTTAAAGCGGGCGGGCAACTGCTATCGCGCAGTGGTGCGGTGGCCGTCGACCGTCGTGGTGGCCTGGGCGGGACTTTAGACTCACTGCCGGAATTACTGCTACGCGCGCATCGCGATGGCGTCCTCAGTTTTGAGCAGGTTGTGCGTATGGGCTGCCAAGTTGCTGGCGACATGTTGGGCGACTGCGGACGCCTTAAAGAGGGTCGCCGCGCTGATTTCGTTGAGTACGTTGTTTCTGAAAATAATATTGGGCAGGTGTGGTGCAAAGGACGCAAGGTTTAAGCGTCGATCAGCTAAAGCTGAGCTTCGATAGCGAGGTGCTGTTCGCTGCGGCTGCCGAGGTTTTGTCGCGCTGGGATGCTGTAGATGAATTGCCAAATCTGAAGATTGTCTGGAACGGCCGTCTGCGAACCAGCGGGGGCCGCGCTCTATTGCGCCAACAACAGGTCGAGCTCAACCCGCGGCTGATTGCACAGAACCCGCAATACTTCAGTATGGTGTTAATTCACGAGTTGGCGCATTTGATTGCCACTGCTCGCCATGGCAGGGTAAAGCCACATGGTAGAGAGTGGCAGCAGCTGATGATTGCTGCTGGCGAGAGCCCAACCGTTCGCCATAGCATGGATGCCAGCGCGTTTTATAGTCCGAGGCGTCGGCGTGCGCCAAGTGGCATTAAATTGTTAAGGCGCATTTTCAAAAGCATGATAAAATAAATGCGTGAGTTCTTCTTCCGCGCCTACGCAGCCACTGCTGTTTGATCGCATACTTGTTGAAAAAGTATGGGGTGGTCAGCGCTTGGCCGAGTCGTTGTCCCTTGAGCTACCGTTTAGCGGGCCACTTGGCGAAACATGGGAATTAAGCGACTACCCTGGCAAAGAAACACTTATTTGCAATAGCGAATATGCTGGCAAGTCCATGCGCGACTTAATGGAGGATCATGGCGCGGCAATTCTGGGCGGTTCAAAGCCAACTGCCGACGGGCGATTCCCACTGTTAGTAAAGTTGCTAGATGCCGGAGATAATTTATCTGTGCAAGTACATCCACCAGATGGTAAAAAATCGCCAACGGGTATAGGCAAAACCGAAGCGTGGTATGTTTTAGACAGCGCCGATGACGCCAGCTTGATTTGTGGTTTGCTCCCCGGAACCGAAGCGCCGAAATTTGCACTTGACGCTCCTACTTCTAAAGTACGCGATTATTTGGTTGAGCACAATGTTGCGGCCGGCGATTGTGTTTACATTCCTGCTGGGCAAACGCACGCCATTTGCGCCGGCACAGTGCTGGTTGAAATTCAGCAAACTTCTGATGTGACTTATCGCATGTACGATTGGGATCGCTTGGGCCTTGATGGCGTGCCGCGCGAAACGCATTTGCAAGAATCGCTTGATGTTATCGATTACGATTTGTTGCCGTCTAATCCTGAGCGTCGTGAATTGTCGTCGCCGGTTTACAATGGTGAATGCGCAACGTTGTGTGGTGGCGAATACTTCACAATGCACTTGCATCGCCATGGCGAGCAGGGGGCTGTTATTGCCAAGAAAAATAAAGCGATTATTCTAGTTGTCGTTTCCGGCCAAGGCGAGATAACTGCGCCGAATGGCGAGTTCGAAACGATTGCTGTGAAGTACGGCGACACGATATTAATTCCTGCTTACCTAAAGGGTGTGCATGTTCAATCTACAAGCGAAGACAACTTTGATTTTATTCGCGCTACAGCAAGCTAATTAATGGTATCACGCCGTAAAAAAACATCTCGTAAGCCCATTGGTGGCAGTGGTCGTGGCAAGCCAACGCGCAGCAAGCGTCAAACGCGTTTAGCTGCGGCGACGATTGAGGCATCGTCAAGCGCTCGCGTAGGTGTCGCCTCCGAAAAAGCGGAAGGCGCCGGAGTGCGCCTGAACAAGTGGTTGGCCGAGCAAGGCGTTGACTCACGACGCAAGTGCGATGAAAAAGTATTTGGCGGTGAAGTTAGCGTTAACGGTACCATCATTATGGAGCCAGGGCACCGAGTCCTAGACGGCGATGACGTCCGTGTTGATGGCGTGAAAATTTCGGTCGGCCGGCGTTTGTATTACTTGTTTTATAAGCCGAAGGGCGTCCTTTGCACTAATGATCCACGCGAAACAGATACGCGCGTTTGCGATTTAGTTGATCCAATGGTCCCAAGTCGCGTGCATACTGTTGGCCGCCTCGATAAAGAGTCCGAGGGCTTACTGTTATTAACTAATGACGGCGATTTCTCTCAGATCATTACTCATCCATCGTTTGGTATTCGCAAAACTTATGTTTGTTATATTAATCACGCGATAACTCATGCCGATATCGAAAGGGCTCGCGAGGGCGCTTACATTGATGGCGTAAAGGTTGTCCCGGAATCGTTGCGCCTGATGCGCTCGTCTAAAAAAGGCGCTACCGTAGAGATGACCATTAGCGAAGGGCGTAATCGTGAGGTGCGTCGGGTGTTGGCAAGATTTGACATGCGTGTTAAACGTTTGAAGCGCGTGCGTATAGGAAACCTTGGCGTAGCAAAATTGAAACGTGGCTCAATTCGCCCACTTACTAAAAAAGAACGTGATGACTTAGTTGCGATGGCGCGCAGCTCTTCGGGCAATGCTTAGATACGACACCATTATTCGTGACCCGGTTCATGGCGACATCCCTCTTACTAAAGAAGAGATGTCCATTATTGACACGGAAGAAATGCAGCGTTTGCGTAATGTCCGTCAGCTGGGCGCCACTTACTTGATATATCCCGGAGCGCAGCATTCACGATTTGAACATTCAATTGGTACGGCGCATTTAGCATCGCGGATGATTAACGCGATTAACTTCGAGCGTGACCGTCGTGACGATAGTCGCCTTGATGGCTTTGACCAGTATGGCGAACGCGTGGTGCGTTTGGCCGCTTTAGTACATGATTCAACCCATCTCCCTTTTGGCCACAACATTGAAGACCAAACAGGCTTGTTGCCGCGGCATGACATCCCCGAACGTTTTGCCAGCATGTTGTCCAACAAGACGTCATTGGGCCGCGCGCTTGAACGCACCGGCGCTAAAGAAGACGTGCTTTCCATTTTGGCGCCATCATTGGTTGCTGAAAACAAACGGGTTCCTAAATACTGGAAAGAATTGGTTAGTGGTACTATTGATGCCGACAGTCTCGATTATCTAAAACGTGACGCGATGTTTACTGGCCTAAATATCGAATACGACGAACGCGTGTTTAGTGTGTTCAGAGTTGATCGCCGAACCCAACAACTCTACGTTGACCTGGGCCGCAGCGGATACCTAAAAGAGGCTGTATTGAGTGAAATTATTCGTTGTTTAGAAGCGCGCTTCTATTTCTCTGAACGCGTTTATTACCACCACGCCAAGATCGCCGCCGGTTCTTTGGTGGCAAAGGCCGTAGAAATCGTGTTGCTAGAAGAAGCGGTTTCTTTCGAACAGCTACAAGTTTCGACCGACGCCGGACTGTTTGACTTACTCGCAAACGCAATCATCAAAGACAGCCGTTCGCGCGAACTACTCGATTTATATTTGCACGCAATTAAGCGTCGTCAGCTACCTAAGCGCGCGGCAGTGTATCCTGTTTATGCGAATGCTCAAGCGCAAGCAGGCTTGGTCGACAAGTACTTCGGCGCCGGATCTGCTAATCACCGCCGACAAGTCGAAGCCGAAATGTCAGCCGAGCTGCAAAAGTTAACGGGCAAGCTGATTCCGTTTATGCTGTATTGCCCATCATCAAAAATGCAGCTAAAGCAAGCAAAGTTGCTGGTGCATTGGCCAGGCGATGAACATCTCTCGCCACTTTCTGAACATAGCGACAAAGTGCCACGTCTGCTCGATCTTGAACAATCATACGGGCGTATGTGGAAATTCTATGTACACGTTCTCGGCGCCGACGAACGCGAAATAGAATTAGCTCAGCAAGTTTGCGCCGAGTTCTTCCCTGATGTCAACAACGTGCTAACCCGCGATGACAATTTCGCCAATGCTCGCTCGAGCTCCTTTTCAGGGGCGGCAAACGAAAGTCTAAAGTGATTTTGTCCGCCAAACGCACTACCGCCAATAGTAGCGATTTTATCTACTTCCAGAAGTAGTCTGGCGAAGTCATCGCCGTTGTTTATGGTTATGCCGCTTGCGTCAGTGCAGCCAATCAACCTGCTGATGTCGACGAAACAGTAGAACGCACCTTGCGGTTCGGGGCAGCTAATGCCCTCGATATTTGCAATGCCAACAGTAATGAGTCGGCTGCGCTTTTCAAACTCTAAGCGCATGGTTTCGCGTTCGGCTGTACCATTTTTTAAACCGGCTATTGAAGCGTATTGCGAAATAGAGTTTGGTGACCCTGTAAGTTGCGATTGGATACGCGCGACAATGGCTGCCCAATCTGCGGGACCAGCAAAATAACCCATTCTCCAGCCAGTCATGGCGAAAGATTTACTCATGCCGCCAATCCAGGCACTCGTTTTTTGCAGCTCTGGCACAACCACTAGCGGAGAGTAGTGCTTGGCACCGTTGTAAGTTAATGAACAATACATCTCGTCGCTAATTACGCGCAAACCCTTCGCTAAACACCACTCGCCCAGTTGGCGGGTAAAATCTTCAGAGAAGACAACGCCGGTAGGGTTAGACGGAGTATTGAGCAAAATAGCAACAGTACGTTCAGTGCATGCCGATTCAAGAGCATCCAAATCAGGCAACATGTTTTCATCACAGCTAACCATTACTGGCACGCCGCCAGCCAGCTTTACCATCTCAGGGTATGAAGTCCAGGATGGGAAAGGGATAAGCACCTCATCGCCATCGTCAAGAATCGCCATAAGAGCTTGCACGATAGATATTTTTCCGCCGTTGCTAACCACGATATTTTTGGCTTCATAACTAATGCCAATCTCATTGCCAATGACTTCAGCTACCGTTTCACGCAATTCGAGCAAGCCAGCTGAGGGCGTATAGCGGCCCATGCCATCCTGAATGGCCTTGATCGCAGCATCGTTCACACATTGTGGCGGGCTGAAGTCAGGTTCGCCCGCAGTTAGATTTATAATATCGACCCCTTGGGCGATTAAGCCCTTGATCGTACCCATCACCGATAGGGTGGCTGAATCTTCGATTTGGCCCATTTTTTCTGAAAATGAGCTAACATTTGTGCTGTTTGTTGATGACATGGTTCGTACTAATTAAGTGGACGTTACTTTACCTTAACTTCGTCTAAATAACTTCATAATGTCAGATTTCACTATTGCTGAGCGCATTGGCGCTACTCTTCGCTCCCGGCGTTTCTCAATGATTACCGCTGGGTTGATTGTATTGTTTTTGCTGCTATATTTGATCTTTGTTAGCTTCTTCTTCGACCCATTCGAAGACAACCTCGATGACACCGCATCCATCTTGCCTTCCGAGGTAGACTATTTCGTGCGGTGGCAAGACATGGGCAACCATTTCAACGAGTTTCCCGAGCCCGCAATTTGGTCAGAAATTGAGTCAAGTCCACAATACTCTAGCGTTAAAGATAGCGGCGCTCTCGACAAGTGGTCGCGAGATCTTGAGGTTGGGCAGCTGCTGAACGGACTTTCTAAGATTAGTGACTACCTGCCAACAGGCCTTAGCTTAAAGAAGGACTTCATGCGCGAAGTTGTAATCGCAGGGCGTGGCCAGCCAGAGTTCAATAGCAAATTCAAGGGAGTGATCATGCTGCGAGCATCATTCAAAGTGAAGGCTGGGGTCTCGATGCTCAATTTCGATTTTGTGCGCGACAAATTGCCAGAGTCCTTAAAATTAGAGGATATCGGCGGTGGCATTTATCGCATTCCGCAATTCGAGTTGTTTGGTTTCCAAGATGCATACCTTGGTCGCGTAAAAGACGTGTTGCTGTTGTCGTCCGAAAAAGAATTTTTAACGATTGCTAGTGATTTCGACAAACGCGGCGGACAGGATTCACTTGCGCGCGCATCGGTGTTTCACGATAACGTAAGCGCCCATCTTGGCCCTAACGAATCGCCCCTTGAAATATTTTTCCGTTTCGGTAGCGATTCAGCAAGTGCGCCCGAGTGGCCAACGCGCAACAGCAATAACCTCGCCGAGCAATTCTTTAGCCGGCTATTTAATCTGCAGTTGTTGCGCTACTCCGCTGGCTATTTAAACTTAGAGAGCGGGATTGAAATGCGAGTAGGCGGGGACACCGATTTGTCGATGGCTAAGGGTTATCAGCAACACTGGTTGCAAGGCAACTCTGTTAAACGTAAGCAAATTGAAGAGTTTGCAAGTATGGTGCCGGCGCAATCATTTTCTTTTGGCACCGTTACCGGAGAAGTGTCAAAGCTTTTGTCCGAGGGCTATGCGCTAGTTCCTGGCGATTTCCGCTCAATGATGGAATCAGAAATAGCTCGGGGGGGCGATTACCAAAATATGCTGAGCCTCATCGGTAGCATTGGTAACGTCTATCGGCAAGGCGTTGCTTTCAGCTTGCGCGAAAACACTTATGAAGAACTAGGCGGCGACCCGGCACACGATAATGCGCCCATTCCTCTGTTTGCTATTTACGGTAAGGTGCGCGACATGGGGGCCTATGACCATTTGTTTGAATACCTAAAAGAAAACTGGGCGAGCTTTACAGGCGATGTAAATCAAAAAGTGGAAGACGTTACTTTTGCCGGCGGCGCAGTCGGCACCAGTTTTGTTTCGCAAATCATTCCGGGAACAGGCGAGATTAATTTACTGCATATCCCAACGCTAGACATGTTAGTTATTACAAACTCAGCAAAATACTCTAGCGAAATTATCTCAACCGCATTTCTTTCCGCAAGCGACCCATCGGTGAAGCGCCGCCAATTGTTGTACTTGCCGTCGTTTAAGTCAGAGCTTGACAAAAGCCCTAACGGGGCTCATTTCTTTACATGGTTCTCGCCGCAGCGCTCACGGCAATGGCTGAGCGACGTTTCAAGCTCGGCAGCAGAATTTATTTTGCGGCAAGAGCGCGAAAGCGCCTGGCGGGAACAACGCCCGCAAGTTGATAAAGAAATGCGTAGCAAGCATTTTGGTGGACGGACTTCGCTAAGCGCAATCGAGAATGGGCAACTTCAGTCCTATATTGACTCTGAGTTATTGGCGCGCGACGTTCGCTCAAAGGATCGCCTCAACGAGTTGGTCGAGGAGCAAAACCAATCTTGGCTGCCGCTAACATTATTTGACTCCATGTCGATTGCCCTGCATTCGTCGCGGCGCCACGTCGAATTGGTAGTATCAGCTGAGATTAGCGAGTGATTTCGCTGAAATTAGCTAGACTAATGCACAGAACGCTGTAAAATTTCCGTCCATCATAGCCGGGGTGGCGGAATTGGCAGACGCGCATGGTTGAGGGCCATGTGGGAGTAAAATCCCGTGCAGGTTCGACTCCTGTTCCCGGCACCAACTTTTTTAATATCACTATAATGGTGGCGCTTTGAACACTTCGGCACCACAATCAACACCTGCGCAACGACTTGGCGCATTAGACAACCTCGTCGGCAATACGCCATGTCTTGTGCTGCATTGCACAATCAAAGGCAAGCGCGTTAAGATTTTCGTTAAACTCGAATCTGGCAACCTTACTGGCAGCATTAAAGATCGAATGGCGTTACATATTTTGCGCTGCGCTTACGAGCTTGATGCGATTAAGCCAGGCGACACTATTGTCGAAGCCACTTCAGGTAACACGGGTATTGCATTCGCAGGGATAGGTCGCGCACTCGGTCACGAAGTAATCATTTTGATGCCCGACTGGATGAGCAAAGAGCGCGCCGATGTTATTAAATCTCTAGGAGCCACCGTGGTCCCTGTTTCAAAAGAAGAAGGTGGTTTTGTAGGTAGCATTGAGATGACCGAAAAGTATGCGGCCGAGAATGCTAACGTGTTTTTGCCGAAGCAATTCGCTAACGACGCCAACATTGAAGCCCACGCTTACTCAACGGCCCCTGAATTACTCGCCCAAATGAAAGAGTATGGCGCAACCATCACGGCATTTGTTGCCGGTGTCGGGACAGGCGGCACAGTCATGGGCGTACATCGTTACATGAAAGAGCATGCGCCTGAGGTAACAGTACATCCGCTTGAACCATTTGATTCACCGACATTATCCACGGGCCATAAAGTTGGAAGTCATCGTATTCAAGGCATCAGCGACGAGTTCATCCCTGAGATAGTTGATCTCGAAGCATTAGACCCTATCGTTTCTGTTTACGATGGAGACTCTATTTGCATGGCGCAGCGTCTAGCAAGAGAACTCGGCTTACCCGTTGGCATTTCATCAGGCGCAAATTTACTTGGCGCTTTACAACTAGCTTATGACTCAGAGGGCGAATCAGCAGTCGCAACAGTATTCGCTGATTGTAATAAAAAATATTTATCAACGGATTATGTAAAAGAGGAAGCCGTCAAAGACGACTTCCTCTCTAAAGATGTTGAATTACATCACTTCGATGTAATTAAGGGTTAGGCTTTAGAAGCCGCCGCCCATTCCGCCCATTCCACCCATTCCACCCATTCCACCCATTGGGTCACCGCCGCCGCCGCCAGGCATTACTGCTGGTGCAGGCTCAGGGATGTCGGCAACGATTGCCTCGGTGGTAAGTAGCAGCGTAGAAACAGAAGCTGCGTTTTGCAAAGTAGCGCGCACAACTTTCGTCGGATCAATGATGCCAGTTTCAAGCATGTTCACATACTCGCCTGTTGCAGCGTCGCAACCCTTAGCGAATATTTTCTCGCGGCGAATATTCTCGACGATGATTGAGCCGTCGACGCCCGCATTTGTCGCTATTTGGCGAACCGGTGCTTCTAGGGCACGGCGAATAATTTCGGCACCCGCTTTTTCGTCGCCCGTCAAGCCGAGCTTATCGATTATCGGTTGCGCGCGTAATAGGGATGTCCCGCCGCCTGGCAAGATGCCTTCTTCGGCTGCTGCGCGCACAGATGCAAGAGCATCATCAACGCGGTCTTTCTTTTCTTTCATTTCAGCTTCGGTTGCTGCGCCAACGTTTAGTACCGCAACGCCACCAGCCAACTTTGCCAGGCGCTCTTGAAGTTTTTCTTTATCGTAGTCGCTTGAAGTGCGTTCAACCTGTGCGCGAATTTGCTCCATGCGGTCTTTGATTGCTTTCTTTTTGCCGCCACCTTGAATGATGGTGGTGTCATCTTTGGTGATAAAAATGCGCTTGGCAGTGCCAAGCTGATCGATAGTCGCACCTTCGAGGTTAAAGCCGAGATCTTCCATCAGAGCAGTTGCACCTGTCAGCACCGCGATGTCTTCCATCATTTCTTTACGGCGGTCGCCAAAGCCTGGTGCCTTAACAGCGGCACACTTAAAGATGCCACGCATTTTGTTTACTACCAAAGTAGCAAGCGCTTCGCCGTCAACATCTTCGGCGATAATGAGTAACGGCTTGCCAGACTTGGCAACCGCTTCAAGAACTTGCAGCATATCGCGCACGTTTGAAATTTTCTTTTCGAAAACCAAAATGTAAGCGTCTTCAAGAACCGCCTCCATTTTTTCTAGGTTTGTTGAGAAGTGCGGAGACAAGTAACCCTTGTCAAACTGCATGCCTTCAACCCAAGTGATTTCGGTTTCGAGAGAGCTGCCTTCTTCGATAGTGATGACACCGTCGCGCCCAACGCGCTCGAAAGCTTCAGCCAATTTAGAGCCAATCTCGGTATCGCTGTTTGCGGCGATAGTGGCCACTTGTTCGATTTCGTTATTGCTGCGCACCTTTGCCGATTTCTTGGAGAGGAATTGAACGACAGCATCTACTGCCGCATCCATGCCGCGCTTAAGATTGATAGGGTTCGCGCCCGCAGCTACGTTGCGTAAGCCTTCTTCGAAGATTGCTTCAGCAAGCACTGTTGCAGAAGTTGTGCCATCGCCAGCAAGGTCGGCAGTTTTAGCCGCTACTTGGCGCACTAATTGCGCGCCGATGTTTTCGTATGAATCTTCGAGCTCGATTTCGCGAGCCACAGAAACACCGTCTTTCGTAACGACGGGAGTGCCAAAGCTTTTCTCGAGGATGACATTTCTGCCACGAGGGCCAAGCGTAACCTTTACGGCCGCTGCCAACTTCTTTACGCCAGCGCGGATACCTTCGCGCGCTTCTTGATCAAATGCAATTTTTTTAGCCATGATATTTACCTGTTAATTAACCAATGATGCCGAGTATGTCGTTTTCAGACATAATCAAATACTTTGTGCCTTCCCATTCCACTTCGGTGCCGGCGTAAGAGGTGAACAACACTTGCTGGCCCTTAGCGACAGCAAATTCCGAGCGTGAGCCGTCGTCGAGCAGGCGACCGGCGCCCAATGCGATAACAGTGCCCTCAGCTGGCTTTTCTTTGGCTGACTCAGGAAGAACGATGCCACCTGCAGAGATTTCAGCTGCTGCGAGGCGCTGAACTAGAACTTTGTCGCCCAGAGGGCTAATTGCTATTTTTTTGGCGGATTTAGCCATGATTTCGGGTAAAAATTTGATTTACTGTTATTCGCAGGAGTTCTGCGGGGATTGGTTTGCGCAACATCGTGATAACCCCTAATTCGAGGGCTGCTAACTCGATATCGCGCGATGGTTGGCCGGTCATCAGGATGCTCGGCACAGAGTTGCCTAATTGATTGAGATGATCAAGCACTTCGAGGCCAGTTAGGCCAGGCATGTGCATATCAAGCAAAGACAAGTCAAAAGCATTGTTTAATAACATATTTAACGCGTCTGAGCCACTGTAAGCCACTTCAATGCTATATTCTGCATTGCCTAACATGGCGACAACTGCGTTGAGTTGTTCGACCTGGTCGTCGGCGATTAAAATGCGAAAAGACATGTTATTAGGGCATTTATCGCAAGATGTGTGCCACAAAGAGACTGCCGAATAGGCAGACAGTCCTTATTCGCCGAAATCGTGGTCGGTGTCGTCGTCGTCACACAGCAGGCGACCGGTTTCTTCACCTTCGGCAGCAATCTCTTCGTCTGTATAGCCATCTAAAACGAGCGCCATCTCACGTACATTTATCGCTTCTTGGCAGTGCTGGCACCGCGCGCAGTCCACCGTCTCAAATAATTCGAGATAGCCCGCCGGAGGGCATCCGCATTTTGGGCAAGGTGGCGATGTGTGTTGTGGCATTATTGAGAGTCGCGCTGTCGCAGGAAATGAATCAGAGGCAACTGCAGCAAAGCGTGCTGCAGCTCACCACCCTTAATGATGTCATCTAATTCTGCGCACGGGCGCAGTTGCACGTCGATAACCTCGTCATCATCAAGAGCGCGCTCGGCATCCGGCCGCGCATTTTTTATCAGGTATGAAAAGCAGCGATTATTTTGGATGGCGGGGTTAGCCTCGACTTCGCATATGAGCTGTGGCTTATCACCGGTGTATCCCGTTTCTTCACGCAACTCGCGCGCTGCCGCTGCTTCTGGAGTTTCGCCGGCATCAATAACGCCACCAGGAATTTCTAAACGTACGCCACCGATTCCGGGGCGAAACTGACGGATCAAAATAATTTCGTCGTCAGGCGTGGTGGCAATAATATTCACCCAGTTAGAGCTTTCAATAACAAAAAACGACGCATCGTTTTCTAAAGTAGGGTGGCTGTAAAAATCTTCGCGCACCGAAAAAATTCGATAGGCATCAAGATGTTTAGAGGACTGCAGTTTCCAACGATCTGACATAAAGTCAGTTTACGCTAACTAGACGCTATCTACAATACAGTTTGCGAATTCTGTTTCGTCAAGGCCGGCTTCGAGAGAGCGCAGCATTACCGAGACCGCTTCGTCTTCGCGTTGCACTTCGTGAAGGGCTAGAATTAATTCTGAAACCGTATCAGCGCATGCTGAGTCGTGCTGCCACGAACGCTTTAAATAAGTTATAGCGCCTTCAGTGTCTCCGACCGAGCGTAACACTTTGCCTAATTCACGCGACACAGACGGGTCTTCAGGATAGCTGCGAAAAGCCTCTAGAAGAAAGTCAGCGGCAGCAAGAAAGCGTCCTTCGCTATGGCAGCGTTGGGCGTAGGCAAGTAGGTTGTTGGCAGATGTCATGGAATTCATTGGGTCAACCCTTTATCGGCGCGACTGCCCCCCAAGCTTTAGCCAATAAACAAAAAAACAGGTCGCAACCGAAGCTGCGACCTGTAGAAAAACGATTTAGGCTTTACGGTACGTCTAGGCGGATGGTGTTTGAGTCATAAACAACACTAGCAGACAGCCATTGCCCCTCTATGAATACGGTACGCCCGGCAGCGCCACTAGGCGTTACGCGGTATAAAGAGCCTGTACCCCATGCAGTATTCGAGCCTGTGCCTACAACTCCATTGAATGTGCTGAAGAATGGGCTACGGTCAGTGAAAGAGTACACTAATCTGTATGGCGCAGATGCAGGAGCATTTGACCAGCTAAAAGTGATGCCTTGCCCTGGGTTTGGTGTGAAAGTGCTTGCTGTTAAGACAGCAGTGTCGTTGCCACCACCACCGCTACCTGAAGCATCGAATGGGTGTGATTCTGACAAGTCTCCATACGCGCTACCTGTTGTGCGCTTCACAGCAATACATCCGCCTTCCCAGCCAGAGGCAGGTAGTTGGAATGTCATCGATGTACCGTTTGAAGAAGGCACATCTGCTACTGTTTCGTGAGCACCGCCAGAATTGCCGCCATCAAGCAGATCGCTCATCAGCCACACGCGGTTTGTTGATGAAGAAAATCCACCACCGGTGATTGTTACGGTGTTTCCGGAAACAGAAACGTTGTCAATCCGTGGCATGCTTGAAGACATTGTAGAGTAGATACTCTTTACGCCATTAATGTCATCGCTTGCGAGTGAGCGCTGTCCAGTTCCTGAACCAGAGATGTAAGCATTCATGGTTGGGCTACCACCAGCAGTCGAGTGACCAAGGCCAAGCGAGTGACCAAGTTCGTGACAAGCCACGCCTTGGATGTCCATGCCACTATTCACGGAGCTTGGACCGTCTTGCCAGCTCCATGCGTCACCGTAGAAACGGATACGCCAGCCATCGTTGATTGGAGTTTCGCAGTAAGCAAGAACGCCACCGCTTGATCCGTCGATCGATGAAACGATATTATCGTTGCTGCCGCCGATGCCGTTAGCCATACCTTCCCAAAAGAAAGTAAAGTTTGCGCCACCAGAGCCAACGTCAGTTTGTGAACTATCCCCAGAGCCATCGCCGTGTGGACGAGAGTTCCATTCAGCACCGCCCTTCCAGATGGCTAGCTCGGCCCCGGTGTACCCAGGCCAGTTTGAATTATTGGTCGTGTTGTTGTTTGCAGAACTACCATTGAAGTTGTCGTACACGCGGAAGTCGCGCTGACCTAAGTTAAGGTTACCACCAATGGTGCTATAACCAACTGCTGAATCGCTCATCACGAAGAATGAAGCGCCGGCAAGAATGAGACTGCCAGCTGTAAGGCGCAGAACGTTTTTCATTACTTGGCCTCCGATGTTGCTTTAGCGATATCGCTAATCAATGTTGAAACAAGTTGGTTGCCTTCAATTGCAAAACCTTTACCCTTGCCTAGAACGACGGCACCTTTACGGGAGTCGATGGTGCGGAAAATACCACCCATTGATGCGTAAACGCAACGATCGATGTCAGGGCCCCATCCTTGAACAGTGCCGCTGAAAACAACCACATCGTTGCCGAGGCGGTATTCAGAGGGAGCCGGCATTGAGGTGACCATCATCGACTCGCCCTCGAAAGTACCACCTAGGAAGGCGGTATCAACAGTAATTGGGCTGTTGTCGTAAAGGCTTGTGCCCTCAATGGTTAAAATTGTGTAGATGAGTCGATCGTCATTCTCTGGCGTGTACTTAACAGTACGGACGTCAGTAATGGTTCCTTGGACAGCAACATCTGTCTTAGAAATCATTTTTTGTAGATCTAGCTCTTCGATGCATGCGTTGCCGGCTTGCATGAGTAGCAAGATGGCAGCGGAGGCAGTTAGCCAGCGGAGTAGTTTCATGTTTTTGGGTGGTTAAAGGAGAGTATGCGTTTTAAACGCTAGGTTAACGTTTTGACGCTAAAAACGAGCTTACGTTCCTATAAATATACCAACTATTTGGGACTTTGTACGATAAATCCTTGATTTCGTGCTATATTTGAAGACATGCGTAACATCGCTTTACCCTTTATCCTTGTTGCCGCACTTTGTGCAGGCATTGCT
>JAQWRF010000220.1 GCA_029243845.1 Planctomycetota bacterium
TGTGGATGGATGTCCTGAGTTAAATCCACTTGAGCCGCATACTTCTTGACGGCACGGTAAGCGAAGTGTCGATCAAGGGCCCGTGCGCTTTTGCTAAGTAACAAATTCGCCTCGGGAGCCACGAATTTTTTGCTGCGTTCTTCAATCCATTCATTAACACGTTGAGCAGCAATACCACCGATCGGTACTAATCGCTCTTTGCTACCTTTGCCAGAAACGCGCATGATTCCTGGGCGATTATCGCTTGCTATATTAAGGTTGATGTCACCGACTTTCAAATCGATTGCCTCGCTAACTCGAAGGCCGCCGCCATAAAGCAGTGCAAGGAGGGCCCGATCACGCAAGCCAATCCAGTTGTCCGCTTGCGGCGCGTTCAATAAAGACATGGCGTCCTCAGGGCTGAGCACCTGGGGTAGCTTCTTCCAGAGATGGATTTTGCCAATGGTGCGCAGCGGATCACGTCCGGAAAAGCCGTGTTCCGCACGATACCATTTGAGAAACCCACGTAATGTCGAGGTTAATCGCACTTGTGAGGCGGGGGCGAGCCCGTCGAGGCGGCTAGCAGCAATGAGGTCGACAATGAGCTCAGTTGTGACGTCTTTCCAGTCCAAACAGCCTTTTTCGGCCAAAAATAGGCCACATCTGGTCAAATCTCTCTTGTAGGCAGCGATGCTATTTCGTGCCAAGCCGGCTTCTGCGGCCAAACCAGCTAAATAGTCAGCAATTATTTCTGAAAGGCTGACAGGTAGTGTTTGACGTGGCATGGAGTTTTATTAGAATCTGCATCGAAAGTACTCTTGTGGTACCTCTAGAGGATACAGAAATGAAGAAGCTAACTAAACCCCAACAGAAGCATTTTAGCCCAATCCTGATTGCTTATCTTAAGCAGTTAGGTGCGAAGCTTGAACATCTAGAAGAAGCGGCATTGCTGATTGACGATGACGCTGGCCCTGACGACGGTGACGAGTTTGGCTCAGAAGGCCAATCACGCGAATTACAACTTGGCTTGATTGAAAACGAAAACCAAATCGTTGAAGAATGTTATCGCGCGCTCGAACGCATTCGCGATAATGTTTTCGGCAGCTGTACCGCTTGTAAAGAGTTGATTCCCGCTCGACGTCTTGAGATCCGCCCATACTCTGAGTTCTGCGTTGGCTGTAAAGAAAAAATTGAAAAAGGCGAACTCAACGTCGATTAATAACGAATGCTATTGCCGCGCTTTGAGTTTAAGCATTGCCTGTATATAGGCGTAATCCTTTTAATCATTATTGATTTATGGTCGAAAGCGTGGGCCTTTGACAAGGTTGGTTTGTTTATGCCAGCCCAGCCAATATTTGGTGAATGGTTAAGCGTTTATTGTATTACTAATGCCGGCGGTATTTGGGGTATAGGTGGCGGCGGTGGCTTCACAAATATTCTTACGATAATTAGAATGATTGCGGTGACGTTTCTAATCCTATATATTCATAAGCAGCATCCGCAAAATAAAGTTGGCTTGTGCACTCTTGGCCTGTTGCTGGCTGGGGCATTGGGTAACTTGTATGACAATTTGTCGACGGTCATGCCATGGAGTGGCAATGGCGAAGTGCGTGATTTTATTATGTTCAAGGTGGCTTCGCCGACGGCTGCTCTTGAAAACGTCTGGATTTTCGATCCATTCCCAATTTTCAATTTTGCCGACGCTTGTATATCCGTTGGTTTCGTGTTGTTGCTCACCGGAGTTGCCAGGCTTGGTGATAGCTTTAAGCCTCCGCAACAGTAGAATATTGCATGCTTTCTACAAAGATAGCCTCGCTTGAATTCGCTTCGCCTCTAATGACGGCGTCGGGCACTTTTGGTCATAATCCTGCCGCTTTGAGCTTTATAAACCCAGGTGATTTAGGCGCGTTGGTCTTAAAGACGGTCACCCCTGATCCACGACATGGTAATCCTACGCCACGCATGGCCGAATTCAGTGGCGGTGTCGTCAACGCGATAGGCCTCGAAAACAAGGGTCTGGATTACTGGCGCGATACCGTTGCGCCCATGCTCGAAGGTTTGTCCGTGCCAGTGGTCGCCAATGCCGGCGGTCACTGCGTAGATGATTTCGCGCAAGTAGTCAGCGCCTTCGATAGCATGATAGGCGTCTCTGCTATTGAGCTGAACCTGTCTTGCCCGAACGTAGTCGGTGGCATTCAGTACTCGACAGATTCAGTTGCCTTAGCCGAAGTGGTAACAGCTTGTCGCAAATTGAGCGACAAGCCCATGTTCGTTAAGTTGTCGCCGAATGTTACCGACATCCAACCTCTGGCAAAAGCAGCGGCCGATTCGGGCGCTGACGCACTTACCGTGTGTAACACTTTGATAGGCATGTTGGTCGACTGGCGCGCACGTCGACCCGCGTTAGCAAACGGCACTGGCGGAATATCTGGACCAGCGGCTAAGCCGGTTGCAATGCGTTTGGTTTCGCAATGTGCAGCAGCGGTTGACATACCCATTATTGCGTCGGGCGGTGCCGAGTGTGTCGACGACGTCCTCGAGTTTATTGTTGCTGGTGCAACGGCTGTGCAAATTGGTACGGCCACTTTTCGTAATCCATCAATAGTTTCACAGATAGCCAGTGATTTACGGAGTATCCTGGCCAATGAAAACCTAACACTGGCCGAACTCCGCGGCTCTTTAAAATTATAATGGTTGACTTCGAAGCAATTACCGATTCACTCAAGGGCTTAGGCGAAGGTTTTGGCCGCAGCTTGAACAGTGTTTTCGGTTCTCAAAACACTCGTGTGGTGAAGCGCATGAAGCCGTTGATCGATGAGATTAATTCACACGAGCCGTGGGCTGAAGCTCTAAGTGACAAAGAGATTCGTCAGCAAACCGCCAGCTGGAAACAAGAGGTCGCCGACGGCCGCTCTCTTGACGACATCTTGCCCCAAGCGTTCGCGATAGTTCGCGTGGCTGCGCAGCGCACACTCGGCCTGCGTCATTACGACGTGCAGTTGGTCGGTGGTATCGCGATGCATGGTGGGTCCATCGCTGAGATGGCAACGGGAGAGGGTAAAACACTAGTTGCGACTCTTTCTGCTTACTTGAATGCTCTTTCAAGCAAGGTGTTCGTAGTAACGGTAAACGATTACCTAGCTTTACGTGACTCGCAATGGATGGCCCCGGTTTACGAGTTCTTGGGTTTACAGGTTGGTGCTATTCAATCATCAATGTCGCCAAGTGAACGCCATCCTGTTTATGCTGGCGATATTATTTACGCGACCAATAACGAACTTGGCTTTGATTACTTGCGCGACAATATGAAGCAGCGTCTCGAAGATCAGGTGCAGCGTCAACTTGGCTTTGCAATTATCGACGAGGTCGACTCAATTCTTATCGACGAGGCGCGTACACCTTTGATTATCTCTGGTCCCGCGACCGGAAACTCTGAGAAGTATCGCGTTGGTATGCAGGTCGCACGCAAGCTAAAAGTTGATGACCACTTCGAGGTAAAAGAAAAAGAAAAGTCGGCGACTCTCACTGAAGAAGGTATTATTCTCGCTCAGAAAGAGATGGGCATTGACGACTTCTATACCGATGCTGCCAATATGGAGTGGCCGCACATCATCGAACAAAGTGTGCGCGCCCTGCATATCTATCAGCCAGAAGTTGATTACGTTGTTAAAGACAACCAGGTCATTATCGTCGACGAGTTTACCGGCCGTTTGATGGATGGTCGACGCTGGGGCGATGGCTTGCATCAAGCCGTTGAGTCTAAAGAGAATTTGCGTCCACGTGCTGAAAACCAAACCCTTGCAACGATTACTTTTCAAAACTACTTCAGGCTGTTCGACAAGCTGTCTGGGATGACGGGCACGGCGATGACAGAGGCTGGAGAATTCGCTAAAATTTACGACCTTGATGTTGTTTCGATTCCTTCCAATAAGCCGATAGCGCGTCTTGACGACGCCGATGTAGTGTTCTTGGAAATGAAGGACAAGTGGGTCGCAATAGCGAACGAAATCAAAGAAGCTCAAGATAAAGGCCAGCCCGTTTTGGTGGGTACTACGAGTATTGAGAATTCTGAATTGCTGTCTGGCGTTTTGACGCGTCGTGGTATCAAGCATGATGTGCTTAATGCTAAGCAGCATCAACGTGAAGCGTCGATCGTGGCGCAAGCCGGTCGCGCGGGGCACGTCACTGTTGCGACCAACATGGCTGGCCGTGGTACTGATATTGTGCTTGGCGGTAATGCCGAGGCGATGCTCAAAGCGGATGTAGATTCCCAGAACATCGAGGTTGGTGGAGAGAAATACCTAGAAGTAGAGGCTAGTATTAATGCAAGCCTCAAGGGCGAGCGCGAAACGGTGCTTAATGCTGGCGGGTTGTATGTGATTGGTACCGAACGCCACGAATCGCGTCGTATTGATAATCAGTTGCGAGGTCGCTCTGGTCGTCAAGGTGACCCTGGCCGTTCGCGTTTCTTCTTGTCACTGGACGATCCTTTAATGCGCCGTTTTTACCGTGATTGGGTAAAGAACTTTTTGTCTAAAGCGGGCATGGGCGATGGCGAGCCGGTCGAATCTAAAATGGTTTCCAATGCGATTAAAAAAGCGCAGAAGAAAGTTGAAGATTACCACTTTGAGATTCGTAAGAGTTTGCTCGAGTATGACGAAGTGATGAACGAGCAGCGCAAGATGATTTATACTCAGCGTCAAAGTGCTCTTGCAGGTGAGTCGTTGAGTGAACGTGTGTTGGATATGGCTCGCGAAGCTGTGCGTGTTAATCTCGAAAACAATTTAGGCGACGGCAACGAAGTAGAACCAGAATGGGAATTGATAAAAACATTTATTGATCGCCGCTGGGATAGTGCATTAAGTATTGAAGATCTTCAAGAGAGTGGTGTGAACCAGGTCGTTGGCCACGTTACCGAAGATTTCGAGACACATTATTCGGCGCGCTCCGAACAACTAGGTGAAGAGCAAATGTCACGCCTTGAAAGTTTCTTGGTGCTCAATGCTATTGACACTAAATGGAAAGAACACCTCTACGTTATGGACGCATTGCGTTCTGGCATCGGCTTGCGTGGCTATGCGCAAGTTGACCCGAAAAACGAATACAAGCGTGAAGGTCTTGAGCGTTTCGAAGAGATGCTCCTTAATGTCGCTGAAGAAGTTTCGTCATTCGTATTGCGCGTTCAGCTAAAGAGCGAAATGGATCAAAAATCCGAGGTTTATGCCGGGCAACAGGCTTCACATCCAAGCTTTGGCGGTAACGCCTCGCAGACAAGCGCAAGTGGTGGACGTCCTGCTCAGCCGCAGCGGCAAGTTGCCGTAGGTTATGAAAAGCCTGCCCGAACTCCGCAACAGCCTGGTGCTCCGGCGGCTACTGCCCCAGCGAGTCCAAAGCCGAAGGTGGCGCGCAATGCGCCTTGTCCTTGTGGTTCGGGCAAAAAATACAAGCAGTGTCACGGTAAACAATAGATTTGATAGTTCAGCGTTTAGTCTTTTACACTTATAACTTATTGTTGTCCGTGCTAGGTCTATTGTACCTACCTTGGTTTTTGGTCAAGTTGTTAGTAGATAGCGACGGCCGCCAACGTCGCCTAGAGCGGTTGGCTTTGGGTTGCTCGACATCGGGTGACATCGATGTGCTTCTACACGGGGTGTCGGTCGGCGAGGTAAAAGCCATACGTGGCTTGGTAGACCAGATGCAACGTGACTATCCAGATTTGAAATTAGCAATTTCGACGACTACAGCAACGGGCTATCAAACAGCAAAATCCATATATCCCGATTTAGATGTATTGGTTTATCCTCTAGATATGTTCGGCACATGTTCACGTTTTTTAAACGTTGTGTCGCCGGGTCTGGTAGTGCTTGCCGAATTAGAGCTGTGGCCAAACTTTTTGCGAGCGTGTCAGGCACGCAACATAGATGTGGCAGTGGTTAACGGTCGTATTACGCAACGTTCGTTGGCATGCTAATTACGCATAGTCCGTTGGTTGCCGCGTTTCGGTAACGTGCGTTTCTTTGGTGTGCAGACCGAACTGTACTCGCAACGCTTCGAGCAACTCGGAGTGGACCCGAGTGACATTGTAATTACTGGTAACATAAAATTCGATTCCTTGCACATGCCGCAAGCCTCCTGCGAAGATTTGCCTTGGTCGCGATGGGCTAAGCATAATGCCTTGCTGCTTGCCGCCTCTACCCATTCACCCGAAGAATCGCAGTTGCTTCAAGCGTATTCTGAGATGGAATTTGACAATAGCGTTTTTGTGTTGGTGCCACGCCATCCGCATCGTTGTGAGAGTCTGATTGTCTCATTGCAGCGACAAGCCCCTCAGCTCAAGATGGAATTGTTCTCTAAGGCTAGCGATTCGGAACAGCTTGATTGTGATGTTTTGATAGTGGATGCTTTGGGGCAACTCGAACAAGCTTTTGCTCATTCTGACAGTAGCTTTATCGGCGGCTCTCTTATTGAGCATGGTGGCCAGAATTTGCTCGAGGCCGCAATTAGCGATTGTCCGTTGGTCATGGGGCCAAGTCATCACAACTTTGAAGACGAGGTCGAGCTGTTGCTTGCGCATAAGGGCATGCATCTTGCCAATAATGCCAAGAATGTGCTAGAATTGATGCGAGATTGGCAGCTAAATCCTGATAAAGCTGACTTGTTAGCCCGAAATGCACGTAATGCTCTTGAATCTCAGCGCGGAACCGCGAAAATTACCCTTGCAGCTATGCGTGACCGCTGCCTATTGCCATTAAAATGAAAAAACTGTTTACCTCTGAGTCTGTTTCGATGGGACATCCTGACAAGGTTTCTGACCAAATCAGCGATGCCGTGCTTGATGCCTGCTTGCGTGAAGACCCTAATTCTCGTGTGGCCTGTGAAACCCTGGTAACTACAGGAACGGTTGTGCTTGCGGGTGAAATCACGACTAAGACTTGGGTGCATATGCAGGAAGAGGTGCGTAATGTTCTGCAAGAGATTGGTTACGTCCATGCCGACATTGGCTTTGACGCTCATTCTTGTGGCGTGCATAATCTGATTCACGGTCAATCAGAAGACATTGCTCAAGGA
>JAQWRF010000332.1 GCA_029243845.1 Planctomycetota bacterium
TTTTGATTTGCGCTCAGAGAATGGCGATATTAGCCTCACTCAATCTACATTATTCGCTGGGTCGGGCTCGATGACCACGACTAACGGCTCACTGCGCGTCCACAATAGCGCAACTATCGATGCCAAAATAATCGGTGCAACCAGTAATGGGGATTACATGATTTATGGTCCGTTACTATTTGAGGATCAGGGCGCCGGGCTGATTAGATTAAGCACCACCAACGGCGACATTAATATCACTCACAATGAGATGCCTGCCGAAGTAGAATAGTGTCATGCTCCAACTCTTAGTAGTCGGATTAGCGGGCGGCTTACTGCCATTGCTAGTCAAATGGAATGACCGTCGCTTGCACATCGCGCTCGCGCTTTCTACCGGAATTTTCCTCGGTGCAGTGTTTTTGCACATGCTGCCAGAACTGCCGGTCTCCATCGCGGACGCAGACATCGAGCCGCGATTGCTGTGGGCCGTAGCACTAGCCGGGGTGCTGGCAATTTACTTCTTAGAGTCGCTAGTGTTCAGGACTCACGACCACGATGATGTCCACCGCCATACCGCTGTAGGCTACGCAACGCTTGCCGGACTATCACTGCATGCCTTCACTTTTGGCATAAGTATGTCGGCCACCGGGCTGTCCACGCCAATCATGGTCGGCATTCTGTTCCATAAGGCCTTCGAATCCTTTTCGCTAACCTCGGTTTTCCAGCTAGCGCACTTCACTCAAAAGAAAGTCGCGACGCTAATCACATTGTTCGCGTGCATCACCCCGCTTGGGTTATTGATCGGCAGTAAAATACTGCCACAGCTTTCACCAAACACTACGGCCATCGCCGTAGCCTTGGCGGTGGGCACGTTTTTATATGTTTGCCTGGCCGAATTGCTACCTGAAGTTTTTCACCATAAAGAAGATGTCGCGACTAAGGTGATTTTATTACTAGTCGGCATTGGCGGCATGGCGTTAATCCAATGATGGACTTCTTTGGAGCAATCTGGTCGATATTGGTTGAGGCGGGGCCGTGGCTACTTGGCGGTTTTTTTATTGCCGGATTACTTAAAGAATATATCCCGCAAGACAAAGTTTTTAAACATCTGGGACACGATAACTTTATGTCCGTGTTCAAGGCGTCCATCATTGGCGCGCCACTGCCTCTATGCTCCTGTTCCGTTATTCCGACGGCTGCAAGCCTAAAACAAGCTGGGGCCTCTCGCGGCGCAACCACCGCTTTCTTAATTGCCACCCCCGAAACAGGAGTCGATTCAGTAGGCATCACCTACGCCTTGATGGATCCACTTATGGCCATCTTGCGCCCCATTTCGGCAGTGCTCACTGCAATTATTTCAGGCTGTTTAGTCAATAATCTAAACCTACCGCCAGAAGAAAAAGTCGACGATGGAAAAAGCTGTTGTGCAAGCACTACCCAGCCTGCGAAGCCGTCCATAGTTCTAGCGTTCAAATTCGGCTACGGCAAACTAATGGCTGACCTCGCGCCATGGTTCATCATTGGATTTATCCTGTCAGCGCTTATTACTATGTTCGTCCCCGACAACTTTTTCGGTGACGTCATACCCGGCGGATGGCTGTCATTAGTCGCCATGTTGTTAATGTCACTGCCGATGTATATTTGCGCGACGGCTTCTACTCCGATTGCGGTGGCGCTAATCGCCAAGGGACTCGACCCGGGGGCAGCTCTTGTTCTATTGCTGGTTGGCCCTGCGACTAACATTACGACCATATTAATAATCAAACAATTAATCGGTAAATCAGCGTTGCGTGTTTACCTCGTAAGCCTTGCTGGCACCTCATTAATCATCGGCTACTTAGTAAATATCCTCTACTCTAAACTAGATTACGACCTCGCTGACCGCGTTGTGGTGGGCAGCCATCAACATGTCTCTTTCTACAGCGAAATCGCTGGTGCCATTCTCGGAGCTTTATTGATTTGGCACTTTATAAGATCTTTTTTCAAAGAGTCTATAAAAAAGCAGCCGTCCAAATGAATGGACGGCTGCTGTGAAGATTAAATTTAC
>JAQWRF010000359.1 GCA_029243845.1 Planctomycetota bacterium
GCATCAAATCCAGCGGACAACAAAATAATTTCTGGTTGAAACTTATCGACGTTGTCTAGAATTTTACTTTTTAAAATATTTAAAAATGCGTCTCCGTTTGTGCTTGGCGCAATAGGTGCATTAAAAATATTTCCAGCGCCCACTTCATCCTCCGAACCCGTTCCAGGGAATAAGGGATGCTCGTGTATCGAGCCATACAAAACATTGCTATCGTTGTAAAAAATTTCTTGCGTACCATTGCCATGGTGCACATCAAAGTCGATGATTGCGATCCTCTTTATTTGATGTTTGTCTTGTAAGTATCGGGCAGCTACTGCGACATTATTGACAAAGCAAAAACCATTCGCTCGAGTAGTTTCCGCATGATGTCCTGGCGGCCTAACAGCACAAAAGACTCTTTTTACACCGTCTTGCATAACACTCTGCACGGCAGCAATCCCTGCGCCGCAAGCTCTTAGAATGGCCTCTTTGCTATTAGGGCATAAAAAGGTATCGGCGTTGGGCTCCTGCTCGACAGTGACAAGGCCAGAGTCCGGAATCATTGAAAAGATCTCCTTTAAATAGCTCTCTGGATGAACTGGAGAAACCTGTTCCTTCGTAGCCAATGGAGCGAGCTTAACTTCTGTATCGACATCACCAATGCTTTGTATTGCTTTAAGGACAACCGCCAAACGCTCCTGCTTCTCTGGATGGTTTGAACCGTTATCTTTAAGTAGGCAGTCTGGGTGGGTAAAAATAATCACTTTCCCCATGACTGCTTAATTAGTGGTCATCGTCACATTATCTATTCCAACCTGGCTTTGCCCATTCGATGCAATGGTCAAGCGTGTATGGAATATTGGGTCAGCACCAACTGGCGCGATAGCCGTCACAGTGTGATTTGTCCATGTTGGTCTAGCCAGAAGCGTGAAAGAGGTGGACGACAGTGGCGCTGTATACATTTCTTGGTTACGGAAATCTAAGGTTATATCTGCTAGGGCTGCTCCCGCTGCTTGCGGGGAGCGTAACCACAAATTAACGGTCACCGTTTGGCCTGGCTGACAAGGATTGGATTGTTGAATCGACCCCCCGCTTACAACACCCACAAAATACTCGCCATCTTGCGCAGTTGCCGGCGCATGCAAGCGGTGCACTCCTGGCTTATTTACACCATAGCGCCAGCCGAATCCACCGAATGGCGCTGACTCTTCGAAGCTGCCATTAGCCACATTGCCG
The DNA here is from genome assembly GCA_029243845.1 of Planctomycetota bacterium. Lineage (GTDB taxonomy): Bacteria > Planctomycetota > UBA1135 > UBA1135 > UBA1135 > JAPKEZ01. The sequence goes on from JAQWRF010000359.1 coordinate 1,216, forward strand.
CCGCGACCAAAGCCTGTCATCACATCAGTCGGTGAAGCAGTCCAGCCCATCACTGTCGCAATATGCTCACTAACAAGATCGGCCATGCCACTGTGATCAGTTTCGCAGCCATGCCACTGCTCAAACACCCACGGGAATATTACAGCTGACATGTTTGGGTCATTGCGCTGAGCCACGACGCTTTCAATGTAGTCGGCGGGCTCATCTTTGTCCCAGCCGCGGCCGTTCGCCATGACGATATGTGCGTTAGGGTAAGTGGCCCGCATGTCATCGAGCAAATTGTTATAGCGAGTGCGTATTCTTGATTCAGAGTAATAATAAATATCGTTAGCGCCAATGTTAATGACGACCACATCGGGTATCCAATTGTTAAAATCCCACTGAGTGTTTTCGTCACTCGGATCAACCCTGTCATACCAATTATTCAGAGAAGAAATCGTCGCACCGCTAATGGAACAGTTTTGATAAGCAGCGCCAAATCGTCGAGCGGTGATACCCGCAAAAGTATTCGTGCAGCCGCGATAGCGAAGCTGACCATTATTCTCTTCGTGCTCTAAAGAATCGCCCGCCAAATTAGAGTCGCCATAAAAAGCGATGCGTCGACTATGGGGCAACGGTGGAGAAAGAGGGCCAATACCGTCAATCCCGGCGAAGCCCAAAAAGGTCATGTGCTCGTTATTGTTAGTTTCTTTTACCACTTCAATATGGTGTGTCCCTGCCGTCAGGCCATGAGCCAAAATAACCGCCTGCCAGCTATTCTTG
>JAQWRF010000246.1 GCA_029243845.1 Planctomycetota bacterium
CAAGCATGGGTGATTGTGTTGCTCATCTTGCCGACGCTGCTGTTCATTGCTTTGCTTCCCTACTACAAAGCTTTACGTAACAGAGACGCTAGCAAATCTATTCTGCCAACGGCAATTTGTGTGATGGCACGCTTTGTTTGCTTAGCTGTGGTCTCTGCTTTACTGATGCAGCCACGCATCAACCAACGATCGACCGTAACCGAAGCTGCGCCACTAGCGGTAATTGTCGATGCAAGCACCTCCATGTCGCACCACGACACCGATGCTGGGAGTCGTAGTGAATGGGCGCGTAATTTTATTAATGGGGCTACGCTCGATGCTCTCGAGTCACGCTATGACCTAAAGTATTTTCAAGCAGCGCGCACCTTGTCGCTAAGCAATCGCGATGCCATCATTAACCCGAACGCGCCGACTTCGGCCCTTGGCGAATCTCTGCTCGAGGTCGAAGCAGAATATCGTTCGCGGCGCTTGCCAGACGTACTGCTAATCAGCGACGGGCGTAGCAACGATGGACGCACGCTTGAAGATGTTGCCAGTATTCTTCAGCAGAAACGGATGCGTGCTTTCAGTATCGGTGTGGGCACCGACAACAGCGTACCCGATTTAGTTTTAGAGCAAGTTCAATCTGCGCAGCAAGTGTTAAGTGGCGACGTAGGATTGTTCACTTTACGTCTAAGGGCGCTGAGCAGTGCTGCGATTGATTCTGCTACTGTCGAATTACGTGACCAGCTAGGCAATCTTCTCGACACTCACGCTGTTCAGCAACCAACAGCAGATGGCGTGCAATTTGTACTGTCGTCGCAATTTGATAAAGCGGGTGATTACACCTTAACAGCGACAGTAGCTCCCGCTGTTGGCGAAGTTAATTTAAGCAACAACAGCATCAAGTTTAATCTCAGAGTATTAAACACTCGAGTACGGGTGCTTTATGTCGAGGGCAAACCGCGCTGGGAATACCGCTTCTTAAAAGAGCGTCTTATTCGCGCGACGAATGACATAGAAGCACAGTGTTGGCTAGCCGAAGCAGATCGCCAGTTCGAGCAAGAGCATTCCGCGACTACAACGGCATTGCGCGCAGTGCCAACGGACGTAGAAACTTTATTAGATCATTACGATGTGATTATCATCGGCGACGTCAGTCCGCTGCAAATAAGTCACGACCCATTAGCATCGCAAGACTTCCTTAACAGCGTTGCTAAATTTGTTGAGAGCGGTGGCGGATTACTTATGCTCGCTGGGCCGCAATACAATCCATTGCACTATCTTGACACTACCCTTGGCAACATGCTGCCGGTGGTTATAGATCCACAAGCCACTCCATTAAGTGAAGAGTTCCGTCCGCAGCCTAGTGATTTGGCGCACCCGCACCCTGCTAGCCTACTTAGCACAAACCTTCAAGAAAACACGGCGCTGTGGCAGAACGCTACTCCGCTGTGGTGGATGTTCCCTAGTCAGCGATTAAAGAATGGCGCTCAAGCATGGTTGGTTAGCGATAGCACCGAAAATGAATTCGGCCCCTTGGTCGTCGCAGCTTCGCACAATGTTCCACACGGACGAGTCGCATTCTTCGGCACCGACGAAACATGGCGATGGCGATTCCCTGCCGGAGAAAAATACGTGCAAAGTTTTTGGCGCGGTGCCTTGCGCTATCTCGCATCAGCACGGCTGCATAACAATCGCGGACGCATTCGCTTAGAGGCCGAACGTCAAATTGTCGAACTTGGCGAATACGTGACTATCGAAGCTCGTATTCTCGACAGTGGTTATAAGCCGATCATTCAGGACGACGGCATTCCATTGTTCAATAGCGCGGGCGAGCAAGTGTTAAGTTTGCAATTAGTCGAGCGTGATGGAGATGTCAGCTACCGCGGCAGCTACCGTCCGCAACAACTTGGTGATGTTGAGCTTTATATCACCGAAAACTCTAGCGCCAAATCAATGGTCAGCGCGCGCCTACATTTGAGCGTTGTCTTGACGTCTAAAGAGATGGCCGATTTAACGCTTAACAGCAGCGGCTTGCAAAACTTAGCCACACAAACTGACGGCGTTTATTACACTGCTGACAAACTGCAAGACATCCTCGATGATCTCGATGGTGGGCAACCCATTGTGCGCGTCATTGACGAGCAGTTTGCGTTCATCAAGCCTTGGTGGGTCTTCGCTCTGTTCTTTGTTGCCATCGTTAGCGAGTGGCTTATTCGCAAGAAGAAAAATCTATGTTAATCGCCTCACTATTTTCGATGGCTTTGGCTTGCGGTGCCAGCCAGCAACAAGGCGACTCGACTCTCGAAGGGGTTTCGGTGCCCTTACGTCAAGACTTAAGTGCAGAGCTGAATGATGCTTTAAGCTATTTAGAGCAGCAACGATGGCTTGAAGCGATTCCTATATTGCAGCGCTTGGTGAGCAGCCCAGCATCTGCCGTTCACAAACTTCAAAACGATTTGTATGT
>JAQWRF010000249.1 GCA_029243845.1 Planctomycetota bacterium
ACCTTATCGAGTGGGCCTCCAAGCTGAGGCTGAATGCGTTCCCAGCGAAAAGGTATACGGAACAAATCGACGCCCTCTTCCTGAAACCAATCGAATGTCCATGGCTTGTTATGGAAGTAATTTACACCCAAGACTCCTGGAGCTTCGTTGCAAAAGGACAGCGCCTCGCTACCGAATTCTGCTCCCGCGATAGTGACGCCGAAATTCACCCGTTGCTGAACGCTAGGTTGAGCACTCGGCTCAGAGGTTTGAGCTGTAGCTTTTGGGGCTTCACCGCATCCGCTAACTAACATAGTTAAAAGTATCCACTTCCTGCATGACATAGTAAAATTGTAGCATGCTCAATTACCAAGGTGCGGTATTTCGTCCGCCTTCCGAGGCGAATAGTTTGATTTTGCAGGCCACACTGGGCTGCAGCTGGAACCGCTGTACTTTCTGCGCCATGTATCGCGAAAAGAAATTTAGTGTGCGGAAGATAGATGAGCTTAAAGCCGAAATTGATTCGGTGGCAAGAGACTTCAGCGCTCCGCGCAAGGTGTTTTTAGCTGACGGCGACGCATTGATGGCAAAGGCTTCCTTTCTGGCTGAATTGTGCGACTATCTGAATGCCACCTGGCCAGATCTCCAGCGCATTACCTGCTATGCCTCGCCGCAAGCCTTGGCGGTGCGTAAAGTTGAAGAAATGGCGATGCTACGCGAAAAGAAACTGACTCAGTACTACCTCGGCATCGAATCGGGTAACGACCAAGTGCTGAGCGATCTCGACAAAGGGGTTGACGGTGATGAAATGATTCGCGTGGCGTTACGTGCGCACGAAGCTGGCGTCAAGCTTAGCACTATGATTTTGCTCGGGGCCGGAGGACATGCTCTTAGTCGACAGCATGCGATTGATTCGGCACGGGTGGTAAGTGCCATTAACCCGCGCTTCGTTTCCACGCTGGTGATGACTCCGACAGAGAACACGCCGCTATTCGATGCCGATTTACGTGGCGAGGTCGACCATCTTTCACCGATAGAGTTGGCTGCCGAGTTGCGCGAGTTTGTCGATCACCTCGATGTTGATGGCTGCATTTTCCGCAGTAACCACGCTAGTAATTACCTTACCTTGGCCGGGACATTCCCTAAAGACAAAGATGCGCTACTCGACGTGCTTAATCGCGTCCTCGCGGATCCATCTAATGCAGCGTTTAGGCCTGAGTGGATGCGAGCCCTTTAAGCCTTCGTTGCAACTAGCCAAATGAAGTGGTCGCCAATAATGCGTGACTGACTCAGCCTAAACCCGATACTCTGTAATGCACTTTGCAATGCTATCGCGGTAAAACGATTTTCTTTGGGGTGGTCCATACGCCTTCCCCACCACGAACCTTCAATTAGGCCTGGCAAGCTTTCGGCGATCAACAACTGTGCATTCGGTTTCATGACACGATGCACCTCGCGGATGGCCGCCGGCCAATCATCGATGTGATGAAAAACTTGATAATCAAAAACCAGGTCATAGCTGGCATCGGCTGCAGGTATTTGTGTTGCCGAATGATTGCGAAGCTGGATATTTCTTAATTTATCTGTGGCAAGACGACTGCGCTCTAACATGCGTTCATCGGTATCAAAAGCATCGACTTTGCCAGCGCCAAATTCTGACACCGCTAATTTTATTCCATGGCCTTGGCCGCATCCGATATCTAAAGCATGGCCTTCAGGGCAATCAATCGCGCCAAGCTTGCGCCACTGTCTAATATCAACCTGCTCTTGAACTAAGCGCCTGAGGGCTCCAGTGAGCAACCCGAACTCAAACGAGTTGAGTTTCATTAATACTTGATTTTATCAAAACTACTGGCGAACTGACCTAGGTGCAAGGTGCCGGCAAACATTAATGCAATCAATAACAGTCCTTGAGCTACACCCCAACGCAAAGCGGTTTTTTGAGTTTTAAGTTCTTCGCCACGTGCCCATATATGTAAAAAAGCTACTGGCAATAATAATGAGAACAGCGCAAATGATTTTTCTCCGCGCTTCCAGAGCAAGCGGATCGCCATAACTTGATACGCCAGCACAACAAGCAGCAACAATACGCATACACCTACGGACAAAGGCGCCAAGAAAGATTGCTCGGGATTAGGGATGCGAATAGCAAACAGATTGAGCAAAATACCCACCCATGTCACACCTAAAAAATGCCAATACACCGCGTGATTGCGCAAGCGCTGAACAAGCTCTTCTCCACCGTTCTTAAACGACAGTAAACTTACGATGCTGTAAACCAAGCCGCCAAAAACGTGTACGGCGTGCAACGCCGTCAGTAAGTAGAAATTGAAGGCGTACATCGGATGCACGCTGGCGCTCGCTTCAGAGTCGCTCAAGTCGCGCCAGACAAAGGTTTGGCACACGAGGAACACAGCACCTAAAAACAAGGTCGCTTTAACGGCAGACGCCGTACCTTTTTCTGCGAAATAGCTCACCGCTGCCAGGAGCAGAGTTGAGGCTATAAGCAATAAAGGGAGATTAGGAAGCGCCCCCCCCGTCGGTCCCATGTCACGGAAATACCATCCGCAAAACATGGTACCTATAAACAGCGGAGCTAGCGAAGCAATTAAGACTCGCAGTCCCAGGCTGCTTATTGGGTTACTCACCTAGTTGTTGCTCTGCAATTTCGTTAGCCTTGAAATCTTTAACGTGCTCTTGATAGCTTTCTGCATCAAGAGCTACGAAGGCCAAAAATATTCCGACGCACATTACTGAAAACAAAAAGATCATGCCGTGAAACGGGCGATCGTATTTAAGGTGCATAAAAAACAAGCAAACCAATGAAGCTTTGCAAGTAGCGATAATCATAGCCACTGCTAAGTCGGCGCCGTACATATCGGCTTTACCGGTAATTACCGTAAGAATGGTTAGCGCAACTAAGCAGCCAAAAACCTTAATCAATATGCTTAAAGGAAGCACGTGACCGATGTGCCCTTCTGAACCGTGTGAGGAATCTGACATAATTAACTAATGAGGTAGAGTAATGGAAAGAGGAAAATCCAGATGAGGTCAACTAAGTGCCAGTACAAGGCAATGAAGTCGACCGCAGCAAAGTTTTTAGGGCCGAATTCGCCACGCAAGTTTCGTATCAACAGCCAAGTCAACAAAATCATACCAATCAAAACGTGGATGCCGTGCAATCCTGTCAAACAAAAGTAAACACCAAAGAAGATGCCTAGTTTTTGACGAAACTCTGGATCGAGGTCTTTTACCGCTGCAGAGAACTCTCCGTCTGGGTTGGACCAAGCTTTGCTGTGAGCCGCAATTTCTGGATCGACTTTGCTAGCGTCTAGCTGAAAAATGGAATGCTCGTGTCCGCCCCACAAAGTTCCTTCGTGGAATTTATGGCCGTACTCTTCGGCTTTAATCACCATGAATCCTGCTGCGCAAATCAAGGTAATGATTAAGTTGATCGTAAGCATCTTGGTTTCACCTAACATCGCATTGCGTACGCCCCAGGCGATTGTGAAGGAACTAAGCAGCAACACCAGTGTGTTTAGCGCACCAAGATTGGTATCTAAGTATTGCGAAGCAAACTGAAATACCTCTGGGTAGTTGTCGCGGTACATCGTGTAAGCGACGAACAGCGCACTAAAAAACAATACCTCCGTTAAAAGGAATGTCCAGATACCAAGCTTGCCCGAATCAAACTGCTGTTCGGCAGTTTCGAAGTGATGAGCTACTCCTTCTGGGTGGTTATCATGAGAGCTCATTATGCTTCCTCCGGCGCAATATAAGCGACACATGGATCATCTTCGCGCGGGTTGACTGGCAAGAAGCCTTCGACTTCACCACGGTACTCAACCAACGACATGTCGTATGGGTCGCCTACTGTAGGCGGATCAATTTCGAAGTTATGCTCAGGCGGTGGCGATGGAGTCTGCCACTCAAGAGTGACACCGCCCCATGGGTTCGCCGGAGAAAGCGCACCTTTAACGAAGAATGACCTAAGAAGACCAAAGAGTGCAATACTCAAGCCGGCTAGCAGCACCATTGCCCCCATTGTTGACCAGTAATTCCAGTCATCGAAGCCTTGTTCGGAGCCGTATGCTGCATAACGACGCGGCATCCCTTTTGAGCCGCCCACGAATTGTGGTAAGAATGTCAGGTTGAAGCCCAAGAAGGACAGCACGCACCCTACTTTTGCTAGAGGGCCATCGACGACCTTGCCATACATTTTCGGCCACCAGTAATAGATGCCGCCAATGAAGCCAAAGAGTGCCGAGCCAACCATCACATAATGGAAGTGTGCGACCACGAAGTACGTATCGTGGAAAACCACGTCAGTGCCAAGGGTGGCTAAGAACAGCCCTGTTAACCCGCCAATACCGAACAGCCAAATAATGGACATGCCATATAGCATTGGGACTGAGAAGGATATCGAACCTTTGTACATGGTGGATATCCAGTTAAACACCTTAATCGCCGATGGCACCGCCACCGAGAAAGTGAGGGCCGAGAAAATCACCGACATCAAATCAGATTGGCCGGAGATAAACATGTGGTGTCCCCAAACAATAAACGAGAAAATCGCAATCGCAATCGAAGACATCGCAATCGACTTATAGCCGAAGATTGGCTTACGACTGAAAGTCGCAAAAAGCTCTGACATGATTCCCATTCCTGGTAGCACCATGATGTACACAGCCGGGTGTGAGTAGAACCAGAATAAGTGTTGGAAGAACACCGGGTCGCCACCAAGTTCGGGCGTGAAAATACCAATCTGCATTGTTTTCTCAACAAGAATCAAAAGCAGAGAGATGCCGATGACTGGCGTAGCAAGAACCTGAATGACCGCTGTCGCGTAAATCGCCCACAAGAACAATGGCATCTTGAACCATGTCATTTGCGGTGGACGCATTTTGTGAATGGTCACAATAAAGTTTAGTCCGGTAAAGATCGAACTAAAGCCCAGAATGAAGGCCCCGAGTACCGCAGTAATCACGGATGGATCGGTGTGCCCCGTTGAGTAAGGCGGGTAGAAAGTCCAGCCAGTATCGAGGTTTCCAATCAGCAGCGTTGCCACAAACAGCAATGCCCCGATAATCCATAAGTGGTAACTAAAGCGATTCAAACGCGGGAATGCCACGTCTTTGGCGCCGAGCATCAGCGGCAACACAAAGTTGCCCAAGGCCGCCGGTATCGACGGGATGATAACTAAGAAAACCATCACCGCCCCGTGAACAGTAAATGCATTATTGTAAGCATTCATTTGTTCTGCCGTTTGCGTCGCAAAGTCAACGGCGCCAGGCATGAGGTTAAGGCGAATCTTCATAGCGAAGAAACCACCCATGATAAAGCAAGCAATTACCGACCAAAGATACATTAAGCCAAGTCGCTTGTGATCTATAGTCCAGAACCAGGACATAAAGCCCTTGGTCGCATTGAGGTAATTAGTACGGTCTAATGTATTAGTAGTAGGAGCCATTTCTTTTCTACTCGGTTAGCGATTTCAGATAAGCGGTGATATTCGAGATATCATCATCGCTGAGTTGACCTGCAAACGAAGTCATTGGAACATTTTCGAAGCCAACAACGATGTCAGCACTAGGGTCGAGGATCGACCTGCGTATGTAATTGTCGTCGATAGTAACAGTACCGCCAACGATGTTTTCGATAGTACCGTACTTGCCGTTGAGGGCTGGGCCAATCTTTGTCGAACCATCTACCGCGTGGCAAGCTGTACACTTAGCGCTAAACAAGCGCTTGCCTTTGTCGACAGGCGAAGCATTTGGATCTTCTTGATTTTCTTTTAGCCACACTGCAAAATCTTCTTCGCTCACAACGTGAACTTTCGAAAGCATGCGTGAGTGTTTGGTGCCGCAGTATTCGGTACAGAAAATCGGGAAGTCGCCCAGTTCAATTGCGTTAAACCACACATCGGTATAGCGCCCAGGAACAACGTCCATCTTGACGCGGAAGTTTGGGATAGAGAAGGAGTGCAATACATCAGACGACTCGAGGCGAATGCGTACGTTCTTGCCTAATGGCACAAATAGACCCTTACCTTGATATTCTCCGGCGTCAATAAAGCCGAATGAACTCGCACCGTTCGGGTACTCGAATTCCCATTGCCACTTAGAGGCCTTGGCGTGAATTTCGTAAGAATCAGCCGGAGGAGTTCTGCGTTCTGTGAAATCTTCGAAGCCGTACCAGAACATCATCACCATAAAAATGGAGGGGACGACCGACCACACAATCTCGATACGGGTTGAGTGATGCGGAGAGTCCTCTGGAGTCATCCCCACTTTCGAACGGCGGTAGCGCCAGGCGAAAATAGCGGTCGCTAAAACAATCGTAATGAAAGCGAAAAGCGACACGTAGAAGATGAAGTAAAAGATGAAGTCAACCGTTGCGGCATTTGCGGATGCCTGCGAAGGGAAGAAAAAATCTTCCTTCTGGTGTTGGAGCATCATGCTTAAAAGGGTGTACATATTCATGCTACTGGTTTATTTGATTTACTCGGGCCTTGGGTGTACATGGGCTTATTTGATTCACTCGGTCCTTGGCGGTGCATCCAAACCAAGAAAGTAATTAGGAGTACTCCGACAAATGTCATCACATACTTTGTAATGATCCAAGCGTTGGCGACAAAAGTGCCGGACGCAGCGTCGTAAGAAAAACAGCGCAAGATCAAAGCATCGACGGTTGACACGAATTTCGAGTCAGCTGTTTCCGCCATCGACAAGCGCAGTGTGCTCGGCTGGTATTCGATGCCATAAAGGTATCGTGCCACCTGAGCTTTAGGGTCGAGAAGAGTGAGGACGGCAGTGTGCGCATACTCATTTTTATTTTCGACGAAGTTGTAGGTAAAGCCAATTGCTTTGGCTACGGCGCGAATGTCTGCTTCGCTGCCACGCAAAAAATGCCAACCGTCGGAAGCTGTTGGAGCATCATACTTTGACAAAATCTTAGTGCGGAAACCTTGTGCCATCTCTTCGGTTTCGCTTGGGTCAAGGCTGATCGTTATGACTTGAAACTGCTTACCGACCTGCCAATCGTCTAACTGATTCAAGGTGCTAACGAATCCATCCAGCTGTAAATTGCACAGCTGCGGGCAATTGGCATAGTTCAAGGTGAGCACCACGGGGCGCTCGCCATCAAAGTATTGCGAAAGCGGCGCGGTGTT
>JAQWRF010000252.1 GCA_029243845.1 Planctomycetota bacterium
AAGCACGAGCCGACGAAGCCGCCGATAATGCGCGCCCAATCGAGTGTGGCGCCATGCATGTCGAGCAACAAAAAGAAAAACAGCAAGCCACCCCAGAACACCAAGAAGAACAGGCACGCTGCGAAATACTTGGCCAACACCACGGCACTATCCGTAATGGGTGCGGTCAGCAGTGGCTCGAGAGTTGAGACACGATGCTCTTCTGCGAACATACGCAAACACAGCAGCGGCGGGAATATCGGCAGCAGCAACCAAACCAACATGCCGGAGCCGAATAAATACGGTGGCAACAAACTAAGATCTGCTTGAATGTATTGCGTGTCAATGCTGATGTTAAACAGCAAGGCATTTAGTGAAAACCATACGGCCAGCAACACATAAACAAAAGGCGAGACTGCCAAGATAAACAATTCTTTACGGAGCAATGCGAAGAACGACGCCATTTAATCCACCTCTGCCGGAGAAGAAACGAATTCGGCAAACACGTCTTCAAGATCGCGCTTCGACGTTGAATACCCTGTAACTCTTATTCCGCGTTCAATCATTTTCTTTAGACAATCTGCACGTCGTGAAACATCGATGTCAACCACGAAGGTATTAGCGCGCAAAACGACTGCCGATGTTAGCTCGTCGCCACACTCTACAAGCTTCGACAAGTTTTCATCATGGTCGCCATGAGTCGAAATAACCACTTGCTGATTTATGCTTAACAGCTGCTCGATATCTGCTGCCACCCGTGTTTTTCCGTGGTGGATAATAAGCACGCGATCGGCGATGTCTTCAACTTCGGGCAGCACATGTGAAGAGAAGATAATAGCTTTGCCCTCTTCTTTAAGGCCGCTCAATATATTGCGGAAATCTTGGCGCTGCAGTGGGTCGAGCCCTGAAAACGGCTCGTCAAGAATGAGGACTGGCGGGCTGCCTAGCAAACAGTCAGCAACTCCGAGCCTCTGCTTAAAGCCTTTCGATAAAGCATCAAAGCGTTGCTTGGCCCTTTGCTCAATGCCCACGAGCTTCATCACGCGCAAAACCTCGGCAGCCCGCTGCTTACGAGCGATGCGTTTAAGACCTGCGCGGTAACGCAAATATTCAGCGACATATAACTCGTTGGGTGCCACGAAATTCTCAGGAAGGTACCCCACCAAGGCGCGGGCCTGAAGCGATTTTTCTCGCAGTGACAAGCCGTTGACACAGGCCTCGCCAGATGACTGCGGCAGATAACCACTAAGAATCTTAAGCGCCGTTGATTTGCCGGCGCCATTAGGACCTAGCAAGCCAAGTATCTCGCCCTTGCCCACGCTAATGACAAACGGTCGAGCGCTAGCACGCTGCCGTACTGCTTACTTAAGGCTTCAATTTCGATCATCGACTAGGTAGGGCAAAAAGCATGCCGAGGCTAAAGGATACAATCCCCTAGCCTCGTTGAGTAGACGCACATTGCTGTGCGTTTTCGAACACCACTATTCTTTGACTTCGAAGTCTGCGTCGATTACGTCGTCGCCCTGGTTAGACGCCGGCTGTGCTTCTGGCTGCTGCTGTTCTTCAGCTGCGG
>JAQWRF010000386.1 GCA_029243845.1 Planctomycetota bacterium
CGTGACTCTAAGAGTTCACGCAAAGACTGATGCGCTCTATTAAGACGAGATTTTACAGTGCCCAGCGAGCAGCCTTGTACTTCAGAAATTTCCTCGTAGCTGAGATCTTCGATGTAACGTAAAACTAAAATTGCTGCGAACGTGAGATTCATGTCGCTTAAGGCCGACTGAATCAGTTGCTGGTTTTCGCTAACTACAAGTTGCTGATGCGGTTCGGCATCGACGGTTTCGTCGGCGGCCTGCTGCATCATTTGGTCGCCATCAGCGGCGCCAACAATTGTGGTTATGCCAGAGCGCGGCGCGTCCATTCGTTTGCGGCGAATATCGATCGCAGAGTTAACTGCGATGCGGTAAACCCATGAAGAGAACTTGCTGCGAAATGCAAAAGCACCAATGCGGCGGGCGATGATTACCATCGTTTCTTGAGCCGCATCTAATGCATCATTTGCATTGCCGGTGACTCGAAAGCACGTGTTGTAAACCCTGTCTTGGTAAAGAGCGAAAAGCTGGCGGTACGCTTCATCAAAATCTGCCCCTGCTGAGCTTTGACACCTCTTAACGAGGTCTGCATCTAAATCTGATGTCACGCGTTACCTCTATTAAGACCTAGCTGGGCGGGCTTTAGTTCCATTAAATAGATACTTTTTCGCTAAGAATAAAGAAAAAACCGACTAATAAGCCGAATTTTAAGGGGTTAACAGGTTTAGTTGGCAAGTAGACCAACGATATCAATGCCCACTAGAGTGTCGCCCACCGCTCCGGCGCAACCAACAAAGCATTGAGCTGTAGGCAAGTAGTCGCAGTAGCTGTCAGAAACCTGGAAAAGCTTTTGACCGTTACCTAGCGAAGCTACTTCTTGCAGTGTTTGCACACAAACCTCGCCGGCTGTCGCTTCGTCAGGCATATTTCCCAAAGGATCGACAGGGAACAAGCCCCCGCCGCCCGAAGACGCTGCGTGGTATCTTGAGAAAACGCCTGTGTCGCGCCATTCCATTAGCTCGCTTGCAATAAGAACAAAGCGAATTTGATCGCCAACAGCAATGCCATCGGTATAGCCTTCAATGCCTATCGCCATGTTGCCAAGCGCTTTTACTTTGTGCAGGGGCAAAACTATTTTGATTACTTGCGTAGAGTAGCCAGGGATGACTGAAGTGTAGTTATGACGCTCAGCAGGCAAGCCCATTAATGTGGCGCGCGGAACCTCGGCGAACGTAGCCGCATCGGCCCAGTAAAAACGTATATTGTTTGTACTGAATTGCTGCAATGTCATGATTTGAATAACCAAATCGGTATCGCAAACATAAGAATCAATTTTCATTGTCGCCTGCGGCGGATCAAGTCGAATTAAATCATCGAACTCGAGCGGGTCAGTGCCCAACAAAATTTCGTCAAGGTCGCTTAGTGTATCGCCGTCGGAATCAGGGTTGACATCGGAACAACCCCATCGGGCTTCGAGAGCGTCGTCAAGTCCGTCGCCATCTACATCGGAGAAAGTAAGAAATGTACTGTTATTGGCTACTAGCTCTGCGTGGGGCAGCTGATCGCTCAACAACACCACTAAGGCCGCAATAGTTGCGGACGATGCTATTAGAGATGATTTGATTTCCATGGTGGTCTACTCTGCTAGAGCTAGATGTCTTCAAAGTAACGTTTTTTTTGCTTCAAAATAAAAAAATAACTTAGTTTTTTAGGGAACAACGGTATCCTATCGCCATAAATATTGCGCCTGTAGCTCAGCTGGATAGAGCAATGGTTTCCGGTACCATAGGTCGGGGGTTCGAATCCTCTCGGGCGCACCACCTAAGCTATGCTGTTTAAGTAGTTTAAGACATCATCGCGCTCAGAAAGCGTTAGCAAAAGCAAGACGTCTCCTGGCTCCGCCCAGTCTAATGCGGCAATCGTGGCTTCCATTTCTGAGCCAAGTATTTCGATGCGGTCTTCGCTAATCCCGGCGCCGAGCAAAGATTTTTTCATTATCGCCGGCACCTCGCCTAATTCGCGGCCGCGTAGGTCTTTGATTTGCTCTTTAATCAGGATGCGATCGGCGCCTGAATGGACTGCGCACATCGCTACTTCATGAAAATCAGACTCGCGGCGGTCACCGGCCTGACCAATAGTAATGAGCCGGCGCTTGGCTGGCATTTTCTGCACCATCGCAGATAG
>JAQWRF010000388.1 GCA_029243845.1 Planctomycetota bacterium
GGGGTAGACCCGACATTCTAAATCGATGTTTGGGACCTCGTCTAGGTTGAAGTTACCCTCATTGTCTGCAAAGTAAATAAAGGGCGCGCCATCGTTGTCGCCAAGTGATCTGACCAGCATCATTGCATGATGCAACGAATGCTCGTCGCGTGTTACGACTTGCACCGTGCGCGGGAAGATTGCGGCTAATGCGTCTTCGACAACGGGCGTGCCTTCTTTCTTGATTAAAACTAAGTGTTGATGATTTTCAACACTGGTCAAAGGTGACGGTGGGTAACCACGCGCATAAACTAAAGCTTCGACTTTGCTCTTATCCACAAATGTTGTACGCGCAATCCCGTCACTATCGCTGATAGCCTGATGCAGTTCTGGGAGTGTAAAAAGCACCACAGCGCCACCAATTGGTGAGCCATCAGAGTCGACAACTGTAATATCAAAAGGCATCGCAATCTCTATGTCGTTGTTTAGCTCGACAGTCGGAAGAGGCTGTTGCACAACAACGCTTTCGGCTTTCGGCGCAAACAACAGTATTACGTAAACAGTTATTAGCGGTAGAGCAATCCAGAACAACAAAGTAAATTTACTAAGCATCATACTTATCTTGGAGTGGAGGCCTTTTTAAGGCCGCTGCGGGAGTTTTTAGGCAAGGTGACATTAAGTCCAATAACGCTAGATGGCGTCACGAAAATTTGTTGCGGTTCATCTTTCTTCTTCAGTGACCACTCATATGCGCCAACAGGAATGCCCTCATGAACGCGTGGACCAGAAGCTGGCACATACAGTCTTTGCTGATTGCGGCCATCGTCGGGGACTGGTACTAGAGTGATGTGCATTCCGCGGATGTTTTTATCTTGTTGCGGGATAAGCTTGACGCCACCAGTAAGAATATTGAAATCAACTTGATACAGTTGCGGGTTGTTGATACTGATTTCGTGCACTGATAATCCGCTTGGCTTCAATGCAGCCATGTCCCGTCGCCGCGAATCGGGATCTTCAACAATTATCCAGTAATCGTTTGTCACAATACCATTAATCTCAAATTGGCCGTCAGGGTTGGTGCGCGCTTCTCGCATATGCATTACATTTTCACGAACCACCATGCGCTGGTCTTCGGCAGCTGCGCCGTATATATGAGGAACTGCAAAAACCTTGTACGATACCGCAGGCTCCCCATTTATTTTTACATGCCCAGCGACCGAAGCGAAGCCAGAGTTGTTTAACTCAAGGCTGACTTGAGTGTAGTTGCCGGCCGTAACTTCTACGCCGTCTAGTTCAGCTATGGGCACCTGGGCGCCTTGCCACCATTTTCCGCGATTGGCGCTAAGTACATCATGCGCTTCCAGGCTGTAGGCGCCAGGCATCAAATTCATGAATTTAAAAGAGCCATCTGCTTCTGGTTTGACTTGAATCAAGTCTAGACCAGGGGAGGTGGCCTGCACCACCAAGTTCGGATAACGCGTAGTGTCGCCAATGAATTGCCCGTTAATTCCGCCCGGATCTTTCATGACTAACGAGCACTCGTAGTTTACATCTATTAATGAGAAGTCGTCGCTTTGGGTTGGAGAGTAGTCGCGGTGGTAAGCCTCAACGCGATATTCACCGGACTCCAAATTCAAGAATTCGAAGTTGCCACTGGCATCAACTATAACCTGATTGATGATGTCGCCACCACGTCTTATTTCAGCTGATGGCAAGCGCGAACGGCGTGGTTTCTCTAATTTTCGCAACAATACCTGGGTACTTTTTATCGCAGATCCATTGGTGTCTTTTATGCTACCCGATACGGCGAAGCCTTTTTTTAGATCAATAACGATATCGTTGTACTGCGCACTTTTGTTGCCGCGGTCGACAAAGGTGATGACGTTCTTATATTGAGTAGGTGGGTGAGAGTCGTTAAAGGCTACCAACTTAAGGCGTGCACTGTCTGCTCCTATATCAGTCGGCGTTAACTGAAAGTTGCCGTTTTCATCGGTGGTGGCGTGGCCATTACATTGTTCAGGGTCGAGAGATTGCGCCACTAACTGAGTAGATAGTGATTGTGAACATAACACCACCTCGGCGCCAGCAAGAGCGCGCTGGTTGTGATCACGAACCATACCCGTGATGGTTGGCATCTCGCGCAGCGTAATGGTTGTTGTGGCGCTAAGTTCCTTAATGTGTTGGCGCCGAATGCGGTACTCCTCAGCTTCTACGATTATGGTAACTTCGTATCGATTGGGGTTTATAGGTAATTCAAAGCCGCCGTCGACATAAGTTTTGACTGAGTTGTCAATAGACTCGCGGTTGCGGTCCATATCTTGACTTACAACGGCATTTGCAATGGGCTGACTATTCTCATCAACAACCTTGCCAGACACAAATTGAGGCTTTGGTAGCGTGATAGACAAGTCGGTGAATTCTTCACCGACTTTAAGTTTTATTTTTGGCGACACTTCGGTGAGATATCCATCGGCTGATGCTTGCAAATAAATGTCTCGCGCAGGCAAAGCGCCGGTTTTGAAGAATCCGCTATTGTCGGTTGCAACGCTGAAAGCCGTTTCAATGAGTTGATTGTCGTTATTGTCCAGGGAGATATAGCTTTCGACAATCGCGTCGGCGATAGGTTGGTCATTATCATCTACAATTTTACCGCTGATGAAGGCTGGGGTGGCTAAACCAATAATTCCTAGATCGCGAGAAAAGCCGATATTCGCTTTTAGGTTTTCTATTTGTTTGACTGGGAAACCTTCAGCATCAATTTGCAGTAAATAATCTGCTTGTGGATGTTCTGCCGCTGGGAAGAAAAAGAAGCCATCCTCGGCAGTAGAGGCCTTCCATATCGTAATTAGATTTTCGTCCTTCGGATTAAAGGAATATTGCCATTTGTGGCTGACTGCCATTTTCATGTCGACGCCTGCTAGCGGATTGCCGAGCGGGTCGACCAAGTAGCCGATAAAACTGGCACTACCGTATTCAAGCTGCGCTGAGTTGTTATTCGTGTCACTCCCGGTGATTTTTTCTCGCTCTAGGTTGCGCTGTTGCCTTTCCTGATCAATTTCTGCAAGCCGCTCTTGGCTATAACCTATTTCGGTCAAGTTCCTGCTATCGATTGTCGAATCGGTGCTTGAATCGCCGATTTTACTGCTGTTCGGAGACACCACTAACCACCCAATCAAGGCTAATAAGGCAATGATGACGGCGGGGAGGGCGATGCGATTCATGAGTTGTTAATTATGATACACACCCCCGCTAGATTAAACTATGCGACGTTATGCGCCTTTCCCGCCAGTTGTTTGTAACCCTACGCGATGAGCCAGCTGATGCTGAAGTTCGTTCGCATGCTCTTATGGCACGTGCCGGCTTCTTGCAAAAGATTTCCGCAGGCATTTATGTCTATGGCCCTATGCTATGGCGAGTTTTGCGTAAGATAGAAAATATTGTGCGTACCGAGCACGACGAGGCTGGATGTTCAGAGATGCTAATGCCAGCCCTTCAGCCGCGAGAACTTTGGGAAGAATCTGGCCGCTGGGACCGCTATGTCACTGACGGTATTTTATTTAATTTTAAAGACCGTAAAGGAAGTGAGGTTTGCCTTGGCCCTACTCACGAAGAAGTGATCACGAAATACGTGGCGTCGCAGGTGCAGTCTTACAAACAATTGCCCGTTACGCTCTATCAGATTCAAACTAAATTTCGTGACGAAATACGCCCACGCTTTGGCTTGATGCGCGGCCGCGAATTCATCATGAAAGACGCTTACTCTTTTGATGTGGGTGCTGATGAGATGGTTGAATCTTATGCGACGATGCGCCAAGTTTACAGTAATATTTTTACGCGTTGCGGATTAGGCTTTACTCAGGTCGAGGCGGATAGCGGCGCTATTGGTGGTTCTGGCTCTGAAGAGTTCATGGTCGATGCCGATACTGGTGAAGACGCTATCGCTGTTTGCAAGGCTACGGGCTATGCCGCTAACCTTGAAAAGGCGGTTAGTGTGATTCCTGCGGGCGCGGCTTGTGAAGCTGTGGTAGATATGCACAAAGAAAACACTCCTGGGGCAAAGTCATGTGATGCTTTGCTGAAGCTGTTTCCTGAATTGCCTTTGACTCGCATGTTAAAGACCGTCTTGTATCACGTCGATTATGCTGATGGCAGTGTAGGCGTGGTTGCGGTAATGTGCCGCGGCGATCGCGAATTAAACGAGATTAAAATCGTCAATCATCTTGATGCGTTGAATATCGAATTGGCGAGTGAGGCTGAGGTTAAATCAGCTACTGGCGCAGATGTGGGGTTTGCTGGACCTATAGGCTTGGCCGCTGAAGTGCGCTTGCTTGCGGATAGTTCGGTTAATGGTGTTGAAGGCTTCTTATGCGGAGGAAACGAAACCGACGTTCATTACTTAGATGTACACTTCGACCGCGACATGCCGCAGCCAGAGACATGTGATTTTGGCACGGTGCAGTCCGGTGATAGCGTGGTCGATGGCGATGGGGTCATTGAGATTACCCGCGGCATCGAAGTCGGGCATATTTTCCAATTAGGCACTAAATACTCTGATGCGATGGGCGCAAACTTTTTAGATGCCCAGCAAAAGACCCAGTCGATTCATATGGGCTGTTACGGCATTGGCGTATCACGCGTTGCAGCAGCTGCCATTGAGCAAAACCATGATGACGCCGGAATGATGTGGCCGATGCCGATTGCGCCTTATGCCGTACATCTGATTCAGATGAAACCAGGCAACGATGAGCAAGATGCGCTGGCGCAAGAAATGCACGATACGCTTGAAGCGGCGGGTTGCGATGTGCTGTGGGACGATCGCAAGAAGATAAGTCCAG
Organism: Planctomycetota bacterium; assembly: GCA_029243845.1. GTDB lineage: Bacteria > Planctomycetota > UBA1135 > UBA1135 > UBA1135 > JAPKEZ01. The sequence continues at coordinate 4,815 of JAQWRF010000388.1, forward strand.
GCATTAAGTTTAAAGATGCTGATTTAGTCGGCGTCCCTTTAAGAATCACTGTGGGTCGCGATGCGGGCGAGCGTGGTGTTGAGTTTAGCTTACGCAGTGATAGTGATAATAAAGAGGCGATGTCTGCAGATGATGCGATGGCGCGAGTTACTGAAATAGTTAAAGAGTCAGGGCGATGAATAAATTTCTATTTATAATTTTCGTTGCATTAAGCAATGCTGTGGCTGCCCAAGATGCCGTGCAATGGGATGCCGTTACTGAAGCGCATGTCGGCCAAGAGCTGGTGGTGCAGGGCCAAGTGGTTCGCACTTATGATTCAGGCAAAGTGACACACATTAATTTTGATGTAGAGTGGCAGGGGAAATTTGAAGCTATCATTTTCGCATCGGCAGCATGCGATTTTCGCGTTGCGCCAGCAGATTTCTTCTTAGGTCGCGAAATCCAAATCCGTGGAGAAGTGTCGAAATACAAAGGCACTTTGCAAATCATTATCCAGCGCCCACAAGATGTGTGGTGCACAGACGGTACGCAGGTGGCGGCGAATGCACTGGCGACCGGTGGTTTTACGACTGGCGACAAATTAGAAAACGGCGTGCGTTTTATTTCCTGGAATGTCGAGAATTTATTCGATGAGCATGATGACCCTTATCATAATGAGGGCAACACGCGCACTACGACCGAATCACGCAAAGTACGCTTGGCGACGGCTATTAATGCTCTAAACGCCGATGTGGTCGCTTTAGAAGAGGTCGAAAACCGCGGTGTACTCGAAGATTTCAACAAACGCTACTTGAAAGGCCTTGGCTACGAAGTGGTGCTATTTGAAGGCAACGATCAGCGTGGCATCGATAATGCTTTGTTGACGCGCCTGCCCATTCGTTCAGCGACTTCATATCGACATTCCGAATACGTTGATGCCAAGGGCGTTACGCGTCGCTTCGGGCGAGATTTATTGCGAGTAAGCATCGGCGGCGCGTTTGATGCCGATGTCTATGTAGTGCATTTCAAATCACAGCATGGTGACGAGAAATCCGATGTCAAGCGTGAAGCTGAAGCTCTTAAAGCTTTGTCTATTATCCAAGCTGAGCTAGATAAAGACCCTAATTATCGCGCGGTGATTGCCGGCGATTTCAATGAAGTGCTAGAAATGGACGAGAGCAAGAACCAGTTGTCTGTGAAGTTTTTTATAGATGCGGGCCTGGTAGATGCTTGTGCGGGGACTGAGAAATATACGTACAATAAAAAACCATATTTGAGCCGTATCGATTTCGCTCTATGCACAAAGTCGTTGGCGTCTGAAATCCTAAAGGCTGACATTATTGATTCCCTTCCAGGTGTTGAACTGAAATGCGCATCAGACCATTACCCGGTGCTGGTCGAATTTGGCGTCAGTGATAATGGCCAAGAAAAGCTTTAGTTAGAAACTAGACTAAATCACTAGGACGGACTCCGTCATCAGCGCGTGGATCGCGTTCGTGGCTGCCATCATTGTCAGGTAAGGGCATGCCGGCTGAGACCATTGCTGTGTAAGCCGTCAGGCAAACGACATTCGCTAAATTTAACGAGCGTATACGTTTGTCAATCGGGATATAAACACGGTTGTCAGGGTGGGCGCTCATGAGTTCTTGAGGCAGCCCTTTAGTCTCTGAGCCAAAGACCAAAATGGAATCTTCGGCGAATTGCGTTTCGAATAATGATTTACCACCGCGTGCCGATAGCAAATGAAGTCGCTCGTTGATTGGGCGAGGGCTACTCGTGGATAATTTATCTAAGCACGCTAACCAATCATCGTGCAAATATAACTCAACCATCGCCCAGTAATCTAAACCAGCACGCTTCAAATACTTATCTTCCAGAGAAAACCCCAGGGGCTTTATAAAATGTAGCGGTACTTGCAAACCGGCCGATAACCTAGCAGCGCATCCGCTGTTATGCGGTATTTCAGGGTTCACTAGAACTATATCCATTGCGCGAATTGCTGAAGGGACAGCTCGACTTGCTGCACATCTAAATGATAA
>JAQWRF010000009.1 GCA_029243845.1 Planctomycetota bacterium
TCACCAAAACCACTGATACCCTTCGACAGCATTTTAATCGCAATTAAGAAACCAAAAAGTAGAACGAAAAGCGCCACGTACTTCCACCAAGCACCGCCCTTACCTGGGGGGGCGACTAGCGGGTCGTGATTGAAATCAGTGCCTTGGGTGGATTGGTCCATCGTATAGAGGGAGGTCAGAGGTCAACAACGCGTATATTAACGCCATGCCTTACTTTTACATTAATTTTCCGTCAGATACTGCACCAAATCAGCCACGTCTTGCTCAGACAAAAAGTTCGTAACCTCAGGCATCACAACAGGGTTATCGGCATAGCCCGCTGAACGCATAGCCGACGGATTAATAATAGCCTGCTTGATATCATCAGCTGACAAGCGTTCGCCGATACCAGCAAGATCAGGCCCAATCCCCGGATGACATCCGATGCAATTAGCGGCACTGTTTTGATAAACATCCGCGCCCCGCTTGGCATCTCCATTTAATTGAGCTAGCGGTTGTTGCGCTGCATACTCAAGGAAGGACAACAAACTGTTCGCCGGACCCATCGGCTTCAACACCATGTTTTTATAAAGAGCGCGTCCCGTTGATTCACCCCACCCTCCATATAAACAATTAAGCGTTACGCTACGCTGGTCAACATCCGTCTCGAATTCAACAAACACTTCGGTCCAATCGCTATCACCGACTACATATTGCGACACAATATGATGTGGATGAACGTTCAACAATGCACCGTGCGTAGCCCCTTCGTCAGTGACAGCCTCCGTTGATATCAACGCGCTAAACCTATATTTAAACCCGCCCGTTACTGGCAGCGCTATTTGGTAAGCACAATCAGAGCCTAGCTGGGATTCAATAATCAACACATCGCCGGCTAATGAAAAATCGGCACTGCCAGAATAAATATCTTGCGCGAAGCCCTCAGCCGATAAAATCTGCTCAGGAATAGCCACCTGCGATTCATCGGCCATCAAATCTGCTGCCAACTCAGCAAATGGCCCTGAGTGCGCTTTAATCGCCAATCGAAGCGCATCTGAAAGCCAGACATCTGCTCTGTCTAACTTCATGGTTGCCTCCAACAAATCGTTAGCAATAGCATAAGAGGACGGCATCTCAGCCGCCGCCTGTAATGCGTGGCGTTGAAGATTGCCTGCCTCTGCGCTAATCAAATCGGTGTCGGCCAGCAACTTTGCATATTTTTCATTGCGGGGCATTACATCTAAAGCCACCTCTCCAAACAAAGCACTCTGAGACATCAAGGCCGCTTTTATAGTATCAAAAGCTTGGCCGTTGGGATGATTGAAGGAATCGAAGCCAGCCAATGTGCGCAACGCTTCTAAAGCAATCACTAAACCGTTATCTCCACGATTCGAGAACTTACGAACCATAGAGTTTAGGATTCCGGTAGCACCGCGAAGGTCTTGCTCAATTAACAGTCGGCGCGCAGTTACTCGCCAAAACTTATTCTTTGAATCGAAAGCCTTTAATATTTCGTCGGCATTAGCGTTTGATAAATCAAATTCTGATTGCGCTGGTTCTCCATTGCGCACTACTCTAAAAATGCGCCCGTGTGATTTGTCGCGCAATGGAGTCAGGTGAGCATTGCCCTCATCAAAATCTACACTTGGTAAACCAAGCTCCGGATTGCCTGGCAAATTATGCAGAATAACGAATTGCGAGAAATCGGCAATCCATAACGCGCCATCAGGGCCAACCTCTACTTGTACTGGGCAGAACCAGTCATCGACCGACACCGCGACATTAAACCCGTCACGCGTGCGATACCCAGAACCGCTAACATAACTCTCTAAGCGCGATATGGAATGCGTCGTCGGCTCACAAACGAACGCCGAAGTTTCATTCCACCATTCAGGGAATTGATCGCCGGTCGCAAAAGTGTGGCTAGTCGCCGCAGTGAAGTTGCCAAAGAAATCGCCCTGGCGTGTTTTGGCTAAAGCTGGATGCACTCGTGCGCTATCAAAAACTGGCAAAGCGCGGCGAGCATTAAGCAGGCCAACAAAGAAGGATGGCGCATTGTTCGCGGTGCTACCCCATATTTCACCTTTACTCGTAAAGTCCAAGCCCCAGGTGTTATTGGTAAATTGCGCCATAAACTCCGGGTGCTCTAATCCGGGCTTCCAGCGCCACAAGCCAGAGCCGAAGGTGCCGGCATCACTTTTATAACCAGAATAACCAACAGTGCCCCAGACATAATTATCGGGACCCCAATGTAAATTCGCCGGGCCAGCATGAGTATCCCAAACACCAAAACCAGTCAACAGCACTTGGCGCTCGTCGCAGACATCATCGCCATCCGTGTCTTTTAAAAACAATAGCTCGGGGGCTTGAGTAACAAGTACCCCGCCATCAACTTTTAACACCGAAGTCGGCAAATTCAAACCATCGGCAAAAACAGTTTTCTTGTCGGCGAACCCATCGCCATCCGTATCTTCAAGAATCGAAACACTATCGCCGCCGTCACGTGTCGCGGGATATCCCGGCGACTCTACTACCCAACAGCGCCCACCTTCGTCGAAAGCTAGCGCAATCGGATTGATGACCATCGGCTCGCAAGCAAATAATTCGGCATGCATGCCAGCTGGCACCACCAACGAGTCGAGCGCCTGCTGCGGAGTAGATGCGACCTGCATCAAATCTTGCGGATCTCGCTGCTCGTAATTAGGCACCCACTCTTCAGCGACATACTCGAATTGCGGATACTTCCTTAACTGCGCATCCTCACCCGCGGTGTAAACAATCGCGCGCAGTAGCATGTCAAAAAAACCCGTGGTCGTCCAGACGCGAGCATCGTGCCCGCTGGCGCTATAAAACAACCGGCCCTTGCCGACGTCTCGCACCCACGACCATGGCTCATCACCGCGCATCGACAAGATAGTGCGATCGTCTTCGACATGCGTTTGCACATAAGTTTCATCCCATGCTTCGAAATTTTGCCATCCCTTTAGCAACGAGTGCTCACCCACCAATTGCTGCTTAAAAACCTCGCCGCCGTGCGATTCAAAACGTGCGCCAATGAACTTCAGCCACGCATCCGATTGGATAAAGCATCCACTAGTGCAATGTAGCCCGACAAACCCTCCGCCACCACGCACATAGCGTGTTATGGCCCGCATAAAATCAAACGGTACTTCGGCATGCTGCGCCTGATTGGCATACATTACCACCGTGTCATACTGCCGCAGTACAGCAAGATTAATGACATCAAGATTGTCTTCGTAATCAACGGCTACCCCGGCACGGACTAATTCACCGTAAACGTCAGACAAGCGGTCGACGGGCTGATGAAACCCGCGGTCGCCGATAAACAACACGTTGATGCTGTGTGCCTCACTATTTATTTGAGGCACAGCAAATATCGTTAGCAGCGCAAGTAGCATGCTCTCATTTTAACCTATTCAGTACGCTATTTATCATAGACAGCTCCCATTACCCTCCCCTGAGCATTTGGGCTGCTATACCCGCGATTCTACTCTTCTAACAAAGACATCTTCATCGAGCATTTATATAATCTTGGCGATGAAGCTCATTGCCGCAACCCTTCTCTTAAGCCTTTCCAGCACCACTGCCTTCGCGCAATCCGACGATCAGCCTGACTGGGAGCGCGTGCCGCAAGCTCGCCCAAGCGCGACCATCTTTAGTCCGCTCGATTTACCGGCGCCGAATAGCATACGCAATGGCGCAGGCGCGCCTGGTCCAGATTACTGGCAACAGCAAGTCGATTACGAGATAGACGTCGAAATAGATGTCGAAACTCGCATCGTTCATGCGACAGCCGAAGTAACTTACACCAACAACTCGCCAGATCCACTTGATTACCTATGGTTGCACCTCGAGCAAAACGTGTTCCGCGCAGACAGTATCGGCAACGCTGTTGCTGATGCCGCTTCAATTGGCGCCAAACCAGAAGGTGATGGTTACACCATTTATGGGGTAAAGCATAAGCGCAAAGAATTACCGTTTCATGTTTACGACACCATGGGCTTGCTTGAATTGCCGAAGCCATTAGCGGCGAATGGCGGCAAGTTTAGTTTCGAAATCGAATGGAGTTTCGTGATCCCGAAAAATGTATTCCGCCGTTTCGGCATAAGAAAATATAGGAAGGGTACTGTTATTGAAATCGCACAGTGGATTCCGCAAGTAGCCGTTTATGACGACGTTAATGGCTGGAACACTCTGCCCTACTTAGGTAGCGGCGAGTTCTACACCAACATTGGTGACTTCAACGTCAATATCACTGCGCCACGAGATTTCGTAGTGGTTGCAACGGGCGTACTACAAAACACAAATAACGTTTTTACACCCTCTCAAGCAAAGGCATTAGGTAAAGCTAAGAAGTCCGAGGAGACGGTGATGATCATTTCCAAAGAAGAAGTTGGGATGAACGATAGCCGTCCAAAAGGTGATGGCCCGCTAACCTGGAGATTCGAAGCAGAAAGCGTGCGTACCTTTGCATGGGCATGCTCCGACGCATTTATTCTTGACGCTGCTAGCGTTGACGGCATCTTAGTGCAAACGGCTTACCCTGAAGAAGGCGGCAAGGTTTGGGCGAAGGCCACGCAAATGGCATGCAAGGCAATTGCTGGTTACAACCGTCGCTTGATCCCTTACCCTTACCCGGTCGCGACCAACGTGCTCGGACCTGAAGGTGGCATGGAATATCCAATGATTGTGTTCTGTAACGGCAGCCGTGAGAGAAGTGTTTATGGCGTGACTACTCACGAAATCGGGCACAACTGGTTTCCCATGATGATCAATACCGACGAACGCCGCCACGCCTGGATGGACGAAGGCTTTAACACCTTTATCAATGGCTATTCAACTGAAGATTGGTTTGGGCCGCAGCGTAAAAACGAAAACGACCCTGCCGATTTTGCGTTTATGATGCAGATGGCTGGTTCTGTGCCGATCGTCACCGCCCCTGATAAGCTACCCGCAATGGCCCTAGGCCTGCTTGAGTACTCCAAAACGGGTGTTGGCCTAACTTTGCTACGCGAAACGATTGTAGGCCCTGAGCGTTTTGACTTTGCGTTTAAGCAATACATGAATCGCTGGAAATTCAAGTCGCCGCAACCTTCCGATTTCTTCCGTACTATCGAAGACGCCGCCGGCATGGACTTAGCGTGGTTCTGGCGCGGCTGGTTCATGGAGGCTGGTTTGCTTGACCAAGCCATCTCTGGGGTCGGCAAGAAGAACGATAGAATTCGTTTCGAGAATCTTGGCGAGTTAGTGATGCCTTTACACTACCGCATCACTTACACTGATGGCAGTGCTGAAGATTTCAAGAAGCCGGTTGAGATTTGGTACCAATCCAATCAGATTATTGTTAATCTTACTTCGAACAAAGAAATTGCTGAAGTAGAGATTGACCACCACCGTTTGTTCCCTGAAATGAATCGCGACGATAACACATGGAATGTCGCCGAGAAAAATGCCGAGAAAGCTGCTGTCACTGAAACAGGAACTGAATAATGAACTCACCGACTTCAACGAATCCACCGCTGCACCTACTTAATACTTGGTTCTTCGTCATCATTCACGCACTTGCTATTGTCGCCATCTGGCACATGGTCGTGCATTTTTCATGGGCGAGCTTATGGCTGGGTGTCACCTACTTCGTGGTGTGCACTTTCGCCATCAGCGCTGGCTACCATCGATTATTCGCACATCCGACTTATAAAACTTTTCAGATTTTCAGAGTCTGGCATTTATTTTTCGGCGCAGCAACCGTGCAGAATTCGGCGCTTAAATGGTCTGCCGATCACCGCATCCATCACGGCCATGTCGATAAAGAGCTCGACCCATACAACATCAAAAAAGGCTTCGTCTGGGCGCACATCGGCTGGATTTTACACCAAGCCGAAGAATTAGATTATGAAAACGTGCCTGACCTAAAGAAAGATAAATGGCTGATGCATCAGCATCGAAATTATTTTTGGTGGGTAGCCGTTTCTAATTTCATTTTGCCTTTCAGTTTAGGTTTACTGTGGGGTGACCCATGGGGAGCCTTCTTGGTCACTGGCTGTTTGCGCCTAGTCCTCGAATGGCATTCGACGTTTTCAATCAACTCATTGGCACACATGCTTGGCACGCGTCCGTATTCGTTAGCGAACTCAGCGCGCGACTCCATTATTACTGCTGTGCTAACAATGGGTGAAGGTTACCACAACTTTCATCATCGCTTCGCGAACGATTACCGCAATGGCGTGCGATGGTTTCACTATGACCCGACGAAATGGCTTGTATGGACAGGCTCGAAGTTGCGCTTGACCTGGGATCTAAAAAAGACTTCGCGTGATGCGGTAATGCGCGCCAAGGCGAAGGTTATCGAAGAGCTTAGGGCGCAGAAATTGGCTGCGGCAGCCGAGTAGGTAATTTATATTTTATATCCTCGAGTAATGCGCTAAGCAATTTATCGCCAGCGCGCAGTTGCTCGGGGGTCGTCAGGCGCCACTCGTCTTTTATTTGTTCTGCGCGCAGCGGATGTGATTGTGCATCAAGCAAAGTGGTGAGTCCCCAGTAAAAATATTCCATAGCCATGCACTGGTATTCGCAGCTAGAGTCATCATATGAATACCACGCTTCGTCGGGATAAGACCGTGGGATACGCTCAAACTGCCCGCCCCGCGCAATATCCATAGCTGCTGTTAGCCTGGATGAGTTTGGGTCTAGGCCAAATACTTCTGGGTACACGGCAACATAACCATTTGAAATCAAATGCCATACTTCTTCTAAGGTTGCGTCAAATTCGTCAGCGTCTTCGTTAAACGGCAAGCCATTGGGTCGCGTTTCGTCAGCGAAACAATCTTGCGCGACATTCCAACCGTCTTTCTCGTGTCGTTCAGGATTGAAGCGTTTACTCGTCAAGAACATGTAGGCTTTTTCGTTCTGCAAAAACTCTACCACTTTATAATTATCGACGAAACCATTTTGATCGTTATCTAAATACTGGTACATCACCCACGCCTGGTGCACCAATTTATCTTCCGGAGCTTCTTTGTCAGCCAACACGGTCACGCCAAATACATCCGTTGCGCGATTGAACTTTTTATAAAAGGACTGGTAGTGATTCTCTTTTGTCACCTCTTGAACGGTGACTTCAAACTTGGGCATCACGAAATGGACTGGGATAAATTCGCTCAAGGCGGCGGCTAGCCGCTGTGCTGTATCGTGACGTTTGTTTTTCTTACGCATGGCCCCTGACAATTCAAACTGAATGGTGCGCACCGCATCACTTCTGTAATGTCGAGTGATGTAACCCCCATTAAAATATTTCTCATCACCTGGATCAGGAATCTCTGGAGACGGCACCGCCTGAAACCCCTGAGCGGTCAAATAAGCACCGATGCTGGTCTCGCCGCTAATCCATTCACTGCCATCAAGCGGCGCGGCGTGCCCAACTTCAACCCAATCATTTGGATGACCGTGCCCATGAATATCCAAAAATAAAATCTGTCCGTCGCCATACTGTTGCGCATCGTCACTCGCCGCCGCCAGCGCATCGTGATAAACCTGCCACAC
>JAQWRF010000035.1 GCA_029243845.1 Planctomycetota bacterium
GTCAGCGTCGATTTCAGCGGCGGATGCCTTGGATTGCTCGGCGCTAACGGTGCGGGCAAATCTTCGATGCTGCGTTCGATTCTAGGTCTCATTCGACCGCACTCTGGAAAAGTTAGCATCTTTGGTCAAGATGTCGCAAAACATGGCATGCAACTGCGGGCGCGAATCGGATATATGCCTGAACGTGATTCGTTTATCGGCTCTATCTCTGGCGTACGTGGCATTGCTCATCTTGCGGAAATATGCGGCATCCCTGCCGACGACGCTATGTTGCGGGCTCACGATGTCATGCACTTTGTGGGCCTCGGCGAAGAACGTTATCGCGAAGTAGAGACTTATTCTGTTGGTATGCGCCAGCGCTATAAATTGGCAGCGGCGCTAGCGCACGACCCTGACATCCTTTTTTTAGATGAGCCCACCAACGGCCTAGATCCAAAATCACGAGAGCGCATGTTGGGTTTAATCGAACGTGTCACTAGCGAACATAATATTCACTTGGTTCTCGCAAGTCATTTGCTTCCCGACGTCGAACGCCTTTGTGATCAAGTATGGGTACTAGACGAGGGTAACCTAAAGCAAAGCGCAACGGTGTCCGAGTTAACCACTGCCGCACGTGGTGCAAAACGCGTGCGCGTCGATTATCAGCAGGCGCAGCAATTCAGTGACTGCGCGCAAAACAACGATTACATCATTATTCCTGGCAAGCACGTCGGAGAATTCATTGTCTCGCGCGACGAAGAAATTGTTACTTCGCCAATGATGTTTGAGTTAGCCGAAGTCGCAAAAACAAAACTGCTGGGCGTTCACCCTGCCGCGCGCTCTCTTGAAGACGCTTTCCTCGAAGCCCTCGAATCTTAAGTATGGCATTTAAAGCAGCTGAATATCAAAGGTACAGCGGTCCACGATCAAAAATACCCGCCTGGGTGCCACTCGCCGGACTTGCGTTAAGCCGCGGATGGAAATCTAAATGGGTGCGGCGCATCACTAGCCTTTCGCTGATGCTAGGCGCGGGCATGATGATCATGATGTACACGATGAATCAAATCCTCCCGGGATGGCGCGATCTTACAGAGCAGGTAGGCGCCATAGCAGGTGGCGATAGCGGTGACTGGGAGATTGACGCCGGAGTGTATTTAAAATTGCTGAAGTTGTTTGTTTATCCCGTTTTACTGCCGCTGTCACTACTCTTTGGTTACGACCTCATTTCTAAAGACATCGAGACTAACGCGCTAGATGCCTATTTCTCGAGGCCGATTAGCCCGCTCAGTTACATCCTTGGTCGTAGCGTGGCCTTTGTTGGCTTTCTGATGACGGCTACTTTCGGGCCAATGATGTTGGTCTGGATTTCCGACTGGGCGACTTCCAATGACGCGCATTTTTCACAAATTGCGATTGTACCTTTTGGTATGTTTTGGTCGCTACTACTCATTTCAGTAACTCTGTCGCTGCTTGTGCAAGCCATCACCACCATCACTAGAAGTGGGCTTTGGACCAACATCTCATTTGTGTTCATCTTCATTGTCCTGTCGATACTTGCGAATATAATATTCGCAATTACCATGAATCCGAATGCATTAGCATTATCTATATTGCATAACACTGGTGTGGTTTGTGAGTACGCGCTCAACGAGATGCCCACAAAGAAAGCGTTACCTTCGGCCCCAGCAAATGTGTCCATTCTAGTAATGCTTACGACATCACTTGTTTCGTTCCTAATCGTTTACCGCGGCTTGAAGCGCCGCACTTTCTTAGGATGAGTTCTCCCGCAATTGAATGTAAGAACTTGTCGCGTTGGTATGGCGAAGTTCAGGGATTGGCTGGCTTAAATGTCACCCTCGACAAAGGGGTCTTCGGTTTGCTCGGCCCCAATGGCTCTGGCAAATCAACTTTCATGCGCTTGCTCACTGGGCAAATTCACGCCTCGCGGGGTAGCGTAAAAATATTTGGCGAAATAATGGTGCCTGGGAATTATCACGTTCTCCGTCACATCGGATATTCGATTGGTGAAGACGTCCACTTTGAGAACGAGACGGCTATCGACTTCATGAAAATGTTGGCGGTACTCGGTGGCGAACATGGCGCAGCCGCAACAAAACGCGCAATGCAAGCCCTCGACTTCATGGGCATGGCCGAAAAAGCCAACGTTCGATTATGCGAAATGTCGAAAGGAATGCGCCAGCGCGTGAAAGTGGCTCAGGCCCTACTCTTCGAGCCCGATTTACTGTTACTCGATGAGCCTCTCAACGGCATGGACCCAACCAATCGCCGTCAAACGATTGACAGGGTGCGCGAATGGGGAGAAAGCGGACGCACGGTACTACTCGCATCGCACGTTTTGCATGAGGTCGAATCTGTTACTGACCGCTTAATGATGCTGCACCACGGGCGCCTCCTCGCTGAGGGTCGTTTGTCTGATATCCGCAAGCTCATCGATCGTAAGCCACGACGCGCCACGATAAAGGGTAAGAACCTTCGCCAGCTGATTTCCGAATTACTCGGCGACGAATTGATTACCGGATTCAATCAAGATATCGATGGTCGTTTTCATCTTGATACTTTTGACTTGCCCGTTTTGTTAGAAAAACTCAGTGTTTACGGACGCAGCGGAATTATCGAAACCTTAGAAACTGACGACCAAGAACTCGAGTTGGTTTATAGCCTCCTACTCTCCGACAACGCATGATTAACGCTATCAAATCTTTAGCTGCCTTTACTTGGAATAGTCGCATGAAAAATGCCGGCGTTATAGTGTTTGCAGTCATCGCGCTCATTCCAGCCATCCTCAGTTTTCTTGCAATTCAGTACGCTGTTGAAGACTTGAGCCCTGTAGTCTTTTTACGCGAATACATCGTGCCAATAAACGTCTACTTTACTCTACCCTTTATCGCGCTATTCTTAACCCTGCCAACCGTCGCCTCGCTTTATGAGAAAGGAGCGATAGCTTACATCTTCACGCGACCCGTTCCGAGATGGGCGTGCGTGGCCGGCATACTTGTGGGAAGTATCCTTTCGGCGACACCCTTACTGCTGCTCGCCGCTCTAGCGCCGTCGCTAGTTCTCGGAATTTTCACGCCTGATTCATTCGGCGAGGTAATGAGCCTGGGCTTCATGCACAGCTTACTGTTAATCCTCTCAGTGATTCCTTACTGCGCACTTTGCGTGTTGCTCGCTATATGGTCTAAAAAGCCATTGTTGTGGGCAGCGTTCTTGCTGTTCTTTTGGGGAACAGTAGTCGGTTCATTACCTGGTGACGCAAAAATATGGTCACTACACCATTATGTAATGGGATTAGCCAAATCAATGTGTGGCATAGAAAAAGTGGCTACTGGCTTACTACCGCCAAGCGCCACCCCACCATCAGACGGGCTTAGCGTCTTGGTCTTGATAGTCATAACGGTAGCCATGTTATATTTAGCACAGCTTGCTGCAAAGAAGCGTGACGTTTATTAATGGCCATCATTCGCACTTTAAGCGAGTGGCAGCGACGCGCTAGTGATTACCCCGCTGTTGAGCCGACCAAATCTGTGCTGATGGCGGCGGCTGATTTCTTTGATGTTAAAGAAGCGCATAATAACCATATGCGTGACGAGAACGGAGAGTTGCAAAAAGTAGATAAGCAAGCCGCTATGCAAGAGTGGCAACAACTACATGACTCCTTTGCTGATAACGGGCTCAACGTAGAAGTGCTGCCAGCGATAAGCGGAATGCACGATTTGGTGTTTACTGCCAACCCATCCTTTATCGTGCCGCATTACCGCCACGCATGGCGTACTAGCATGGCCCACTTGTCGCGGCGTGCCGAAGTTGAGGTGCACCAACAATTTTTCGCTGATCAGGGTTTTGAAATAAAAGGCCTGTCGGCCGCCAATATTAAATTCGAGGGGCATGGTGATGGCCTTTGGCATCCGCAACGATTGTTGCTGCATGCCGCTGTTGGGCAACGCAGTGATTTACGCGGATGGCAAGAAATTGACGATGCTTACCCTGAGCTAGATATTTTACTTTACGAGTTGCGTCATGAAGATTTCTATCATCTCGACACCGCGCTCGCTTGCCTCGATGAGCAAACCGCGTTGTTCATTGGCGATGCGTTTGATGATGACGGCCTAGAACTCATCAACGCGGCCTTTCCGAAGGCACTTGCGCTTAATGATTTTGAAGCTTACCAATTCGCCGGCAATGCCTTTTGCGCCGAC
>JAQWRF010000040.1 GCA_029243845.1 Planctomycetota bacterium
ATTCCTGGCCCCATGTCGATACTTCCGGACGGAGCGACCACGCAACTTTGACCCGTATTGGTCGCGCGAAGCAGGTACCTACCGGTTTCTGCAGACCTAAGCTTTGACGCTGAAAGCATTTGCGTCATTTCTAGCCCGTCTCCCCCTAGCCAGTCTTCGTTAGAGAGGATCGCGAAAGCTGTTGCCCCCGAGTCCGCTTGAGAGCGAAAGGGCTGCTCAAAGACGTTTTCCCAGCATACTGCGCCGCCGATCGCCGGCAGATTCTTACGTGGCTGCAGCGGCCCAGACCCCTCTGGAATGATGAAGTCCGGTCGCAATCCGAAGTATTTTTGAGATAAATCGCATATATATTCACTGCCGGGGAAATTGTTTTGAAAAGGCAGTATCTCTCCGAATGGCACTAGCTTGCGCTTAGAAAAATGCTGCAGCAGCTCGCCATCTTTACTAAAGAGTATAAAGTCTGTGGAGCGGTCGCTATATTCGCCAGTTTTTGCGGTGTGGTAGAAGTGTGAGCCAGTAAGGAAATAACTGCCCTCCGGCGCCGACGCCATCAGTTTCGCTACCATTTGCCTTTGTAACCTCGACATCAATACCAGATCAATCACCTCATCGTCTTCACCGGGCCATGGACGCCTGATTTCTCCGGCGACTGCCTCGTCAACGGCTGGCAATGGCCACATGGTTTCTGCCCATAGCATCAAATCAAATTGCGGATGCGCACGCATACCTGCAACGCTAAGATCATATTGGATCTGGAAAAATTCTTCGGCATACATCTTGTCGTTCTTTTGATGAACGCCAATGCTCGGCTGAATCACCAAGCAGTCAAGAGATGATGACGGCGTAGGCGCCGGACGGGTCGTTGCCACAGCGCCAGTCAGTACTAGTACGCATAACAGTAAAGCGGTGGAAGCTGAGCGTCGCCACCAACTGTAAAGAGCAGCAGCAAGGCAAACGGCAAGGATGACTAAACCTGACTCGCCAATTGAACTTGCGAGTGGCAAGAACGCTGAGTCGGCCAGAGGGAATCCGTAGGATGCCCAAGGCACTCCGCCGACTGCGAGGTAGAACCATTTCATGCGCACGAATTCGCAGGCTGGCAAAGCGAAGCAAGCTGCAGTTGCCGCCGAGTATTTACTGCGCAGCTTACGGAACACCCATGCTTCAACAATGAAGGTAGTGCCCATAATAATCGCGGCACCAGGAACCGCAAAAAGATTTACATTATGTAAAAACCCGAAAGCAAACAGCCAGAAGAGAACGCCGCATAGGTACTCATAGCGCCATTTCAGGCGCATATTAAGCATTTCAATACGCAGCACTATGGCAGGTATTACCATCCATGGCAAAGCGAAGTCAAACCATCCTGGCAATGAGAAAGCGCGCAACAATGCGGCGCCAGCGACGATAGCTAATATTTTAAGCATTAAACAGGGATGACCTCAATGTGATCACCGACAGCTATTATAGAGTTTGGTGGTACCAAGGCGAGGACTTGCGTTGCAGTGAGGC
>JAQWRF010000048.1 GCA_029243845.1 Planctomycetota bacterium
GCCAAGGACTTGGTTGAGCGCTCTCGGTCACTCGCTGTGCGATATCGCACGATTTCAGGGTATGAGGCACGCATTCAAGCGCTGGATGAAATCCGAATTACTATTCGTGCTGCAGCTTCATTTCATAGCCAGTACCCGCTAGATTGGGGCAATTTAATTCAGGAAGACAAAGCAGAGCATCCTGAATTAGCAGTAGAAGAATTTTTGTGCGCCGACTACCTGCTTGATCCGGAAGAATTGATAATGATTATCAGGCAGCAAGACATGCGTACAACTCCTGTTCAACTGCGCATTGCCTGCCACAGTAGCCTTTGGCACATTGACCCGAAAGAAGCTTACACCCGAGCGCGCAACCTAATGTTCAGAGAAAAAACACGCGCAGGCGACCTACTGCGTCCGCAATATCTTGAAGATATGCTGCTAGCTGTCGAAGGCCACTTAGCAGACGAACTCTTGCTGTCGATTGCAGCAGAAGAAAGCATGGAAGCACGCGCGCGAAGCCTCGCCATGAACGCTGTTGTAAAGCGCGGTATGGTTGAAGCTGCACCTATCTTTGAAAGCGTCTTCGATACCGAAGCAACTAATTTTTTAATTCGTAAAGACGCGTTGTTAGCGGTGCTAAAGCTTGACCCACAACGCGGTATCTCAATTCTCGTCAATAAAATGCCGCAACGCACAAACGACATTGGCTTGTTTACTTTCATGACTGCACTGCGCGAACAATACAATATTAAGTAATGGCTATTTTTGATTCCCACTGTCATCTTTACTGGAACGAAGAGCAAATGAGCGTTGCCGAACAATTGCATCTTGCGGCAGAGGCTGGCGTAACAAAGTTGCTATGTGTCGGCACCGATGCCGATTCGTCACGACGATGCCTTGAAATCAGCGAGCAACATTCACAGGTGATTGCCTCTGTGGGCCTGCATCCAAACGATGTCGGTGATCTCAGCGAACTCGACGCGAAGCTAGACGAGATCGCAGCCCTCTCACAAAAAGGGACCTGGCATGCCATTGGTGAAACGGGCCTCGACTTCTTTCATAATCGCTCCGAGGCTGCTGCTCAAGAAGCGGCACTGTTGTTCCATTTAGATTTGGCCAATCAAATGCACCTGCCTATTATTATTCATTGCCGCGAGGCCGTCGAGCAACTAGTCACCATTCTTGAGAAACGTGGGCAGCCTGTAAATGGCGTAATGCACTGCTTTTCTGAAGGTCCTGAATATGTTACGCGCCTATTAGATTTGGGCTTGCACTTCAGCTTTGCTGGCAATATTAGTTATCCAAAATCACAAGCGATTCGAGATTCAGCCGCATGCATTCCGCTTGAGAGGCTGTTAGTTGAGACTGACGCCCCATTTTTAGCCCCACAGCCCGTGCGTGGCAAAAAGAATTTGTCGGCCTACATCGTGCATACCTTAGATGCGGTTGCAGCCGCACGCGACCAAAGCGTTGCCGACATACGCGATCAAGTGTTCAACAACACTGCAAAGTTATTCGACTTCGCCGACTAACAATTCGCTTGCCAGAGGAACGACACCTTGAGGTGTCTCTTTCCAAGAATACTTTGCGACAGACGGCATCACTTTAGAAGTCGAAAAGTCTACGTAGTAACTCATCTCGCCGGAATATTTATTCAAGTTTGGCCAAGCCCAACAGCCAGCGACATTGCCATGGTCATCTGTTGCAAGTTGAAAACGGTATCCGCCACGGTGTGCGATACTACCATCTGTAACGACCAATGAGGGAGCTACCGCGAGAAAAGGTGCGCGCAAAACTGAAATGTTGGCGTTTGGTAATTTCAGTGGTACAGGAACGGTCGTTGCTAGTTGATTTAATGTGGCATAGTTGCCTGTCTGCTGCTGCCAAACACGTTGCGCGCCATCGATCATTTGCAAATACCGCTGGGCGTGCTGTTGATTCAAGTCACTACGCTGAGCCAGCGACATCGGAATAGCGAACAAAGCCACTACGCTAATCACGCAGATAAAAACCAATAACTCGGCTAAGGTAAACGCTTGATTGCGTCGTGGCATGACTTGCAGCATAAAAATATATTAACAAAAAACCAGGCGCCCTGCAATCTCTGCACGGCGCCTGGTAAATTTATAGATACTAGTTGTTTGGGATGACTAGGATTTCTACGCGACGGTTAGCCGCTTTGCCTTCTTTTGACTTATTATCAGCCATTGGCTTCCATTCGCCGTGGCCAGAAATACGCATTGATTCGGCCCCAACCTTCATGTCTTTAATAAGGTAGTTTGCTACTGAAAGAGCGCGGTTAACAGACAACTCGAGGTTGCTGTCCCAACCTGACTTCTTAGGCTGGTCAGAGTCCGTGTGACCCTCAACCCAGAAAGTGCTGTTTGCATAATCGCTGTGCAAGATTGAAGAAACAGCCGTCAAGCTATCTTTGCCCTTCTTGTTTAGCTCAGCCTTACCAGATGGAAAACTTAAGCTAGATGGTAAAGCTAGAACAATAAAACCACCACGGCTTTCGACATTAACGCCAGTACCTGCAAGGCGTGACATTAGGCCTTCGACCTCGGAGTTTTGCTTAGAGAAAGCAGCTTCACTAGCTGCGATGCGACTTTGCAATTCAGCATTGTTTTCGTGCTCGAAAGCAATTTGTTCGTTTAGTGCTGCACGCTCAGCATCGAGACGATCGCGCTCCATGCGCAAGGCGTCATTTGCTTGTGAGTATGCTTCAAGTTGTTGATCTTGGTCTTCGATCATTTGACGTTGCATGCTTGATTGACAAGCAGGAGCAACAAGTGCGATAAGTGCGATGAGTAGTGTGGATTTTTTCATGAAGTGCGTTGGTTAGCCGTAAGCCAACAGTGTTGGCCAAGTGACTAGAAAGAAATGGTGTACGTGCAAGGGAAACAACATCGTGAGAGTCGTTCCGAGAATCAGTGGTGGGCCGAAGGGGATTACCCTGCCGACGCGCCAACCGACATACGAGGATGAATGAGCATAAGTTAGTTGGCTGCCCCGTTGTTTTCGTCGCATAGAGATTACGAACCAAAAACGCAAGACATTCAACACACCTAAAAGTGCGCCGGCAAAGACGCCGATAGCTAGAGTCCAGATAGAACCTTCGATACCGAGGAAGGCGCCGACAGCGGCAATGTACTTGACGTCGCCGAAGCCTAGAGCTTCCTGCCTTAAAAGATAAGAAAAACCACGCCCAATTCCAAGTAATAATACGAAAGAAATTGAAGAACTTAGGAAAGCGGAAATAAGAGCGCCGCCGGAGGTGGTCGATAACTCCAAGCCCAGCAAGCCAGAAACAGACAAAGATGAGCTAACTTGTGGCCAGAAATGAAATTGCGGAGCAAGAGCGGCAGCCACGAAGCCGAAAGCAATTCCGCCGACGGTGATGCCATCGGGTAAAATAAAATGCTTCCAATCGATAACAGCGGCTATCCAAAGCGCGCAAATGGCGATAAGTGCTAGCAAAAACGCTGCAGCGCTACCGCCGCGTGCAGGATCTGCTATCCAAGAATGTGCTACCAGGTAAAAAAGCGTAGCGCAAATAATCTCGTTGGCGAGATA
>JAQWRF010000052.1 GCA_029243845.1 Planctomycetota bacterium
CTGCTGTATCCGTGTCCATTGTAATCAGAGTCATGTAATAGCCAGCATCCGCATCAATGAAGATGTTCTCTGCCAACATCCAGCGATAACCGGCTGACAATCGCAATAAAGCGTATGCGCTTGTTTCATCTCCTGTGCCATCATCGAGTCCAAGGCCCAAAATAGGTGATGCCTCTATGAATGCTGAATTGTTGCTGTCTTGCAAATATCTACGGAAAAAACCAGCAATCTCGGTACCGTCACGGTCATCATTGGAGGCGCTCGGGTCTTCATAAGTCGCTTGGCGTAGCTCCACGCCCATACCAATCGCGCCATCACGATTTTCTAGGCGAATCCCTGCCCCTGAACGCTCAACATCGGTGTCAAGAGCACTGATATTTTCCGTGGAGGTACCCGACATTGGCACCAAGCCAACAATCGAAACACTGCGTTGAGAGGAAGCCGTTGACTGACAACTGACAGCTAGCGGCAGTACCGCCAAAAGAATTAATGGATTGATTTTCATAATTAGTTAGTGCGCTTGGTAACAACGACAGGCTCTCGATAAATTTCGGTGCCATCTTGGATGGAGACAACAACAAGCTCCATGATCATTTGATTGGACTTGTCTCCGTCATACTCGCGGCGCTCGTTATAAATACGACCTGTCAACACCACATCAGGTGTCACTAAGCCACGGGTTACACGCTCTTCTTTGGTAGCGGCATACGGGTCACTGGCTTCAATTTCGCGCGTTTCGCGCACAGAGTCAAGGGACATGTTCTTCTCGTTAAAAGAATAGGCGCGGGTCACAACAATCTTCTTAGTCTTTTGCATTTCGCTCATCACGAATGACGACAAGTTACGCGTATCGATACGCGTAGTAGCATTGTTCTCGATAACATCAAACGCCAAAATAACGCGTCCACGTGAGTCGCGTGTTAAGTGTTGGTCGTCGAAGATGCCTTGAGCAATCATTTTATTGACGTGCTCACCAGCGGCTTGCTGAAAATCGGCGATATCGATTTGCTCGAGAGTCGTTACTCCCTGCTGGTCGTGACGAACTTCTGGAGCGCCACAAGCGCCCAAAGTGCCAGCAGCAGAAAGAATTAAAATTGAGTGTAATTTCATTATTGTGATCTTAGACGTAAGACAACGCCTGAGACGTTGGCGGTTGGTGAGGAATTATTGATGGTTAAGTAGCCCTGGGAATCAATGGCGTATTTACGCGCTTGCTGTGCAGTGCCATCGAGACCGACTGACATACCAGCGGCATCGCGCCACTCCCATGTGGCGACCACGCGTTTTTCTCCGAGGGAATCGGCATTGTAAAGTTGATATTCAATAACGTGCATATCGCCGTTGCGGCGCGAAACCACGTCCATTAATTGCACGCTGCCTTTTACCGATGAATCCATTAAAGCTAACTCGTAATTGAGGCCGGTCGACGTTTCGCCAGCCATGGCCACGTCAGAAATGGATGACGAGCAAGATGCGAAACCCAAAAGCAATAGAGTAATAAAGTATTTCATTTAATTTATTGTAGACGTGCCGAAGCCGTAAGAGCGCACATTTATGTGGGAAGAATTTATCGAGCGCACAATCACAACTACTGCAGCAGCGTCTGGCATTTCAACGGTCGCATTAGCGTTACCGCCAACCAAGCTCAGTTTAAGAGTGTTGCTCTCGCCGCGCTTAAAGCGGGCGATTTGATAATTACACGCGATAGATTTCCAAGCGCGATCGTCAGCCTGGGCTATTGCGCTTTTGGCAGCAACACTACCTATGCCAAGCACCAATCCAAGAATAGCTATGTCATCGTCATCCGAACTCATCATCTCTGCTGCAACGGCTTGACCCACGCCAGAAATAATACCCTTAATAGCCGCTGACACCATTTCACGCATCAGGATGCCTGGATACCTGGCGTTAAATTCATGCAAAGCAATACGGTTCATATCGGCGACCATCATGGTCGTAGAACGATTCGCAGGTCCAGCAATGACCTCTAAGGCATTCGCCGCCTTGCGACCGGGAACGAAGCGCGGAAGCGCTAAGTATTCTTCGTTGAAAAACCTTAAGCCATCACGGCCGGAGTCATAACCAAACACACCTGTTGGAATAGTAATCTTAGTTTCAACCAACGACGGGCCGCGCCCATTCTCAAAGATGACATAGACAGAGCCATCAACATCTTCGCCGTTCAGAATTGCCTCAAGCTCTTGCTTTACATAAACATTCGACGGCAGGCGGTCTTTAAGCCACTTAAAGTCAAACGTTGGGTCTTCGCCATTGTTTGGGGCTATACGGCGTAACATGCCTATCACAAACGTCGCGAATGGATTTTGGAAGTCATCGACGCCCGTATCTTTAAACAGCCC
This sequence comes from Planctomycetota bacterium, assembly GCA_029243845.1. Classification (GTDB taxonomy): domain Bacteria; phylum Planctomycetota; class UBA1135; order UBA1135; family UBA1135; genus JAPKEZ01. The sequence continues at coordinate 2,361 of JAQWRF010000052.1, forward strand.
ACGGTTTTGCTTAACAAAATCTTCGTT
>JAQWRF010000077.1 GCA_029243845.1 Planctomycetota bacterium
TGTTTGTGCCTCGTTATTGGTGCTGTGGGCAATTCTCGAAGCCGAGCGCCCCGCAGATGCCGACCACCCTTGGGGCCACGGCAAAGCTGAGAGTCTAGCCTCGCTGTTTCAAGGTATTTTGATTTTGGCAACGGGCCTAACTTTGGTGGCTCATACAGTATCGCGCTTTTTCGACGCCAACGACGGTGGCGTGAGTCGAGCACCCATTGGTATTGCGGTAATGCTTATTTCATCCGTTGCCACTCTTTGGTTGGTGCGCAATCTAAAAAACGCAGCCGAAAAAACCAACTCGCCGGCACTAGCTGCAGATTCGAAACATTACACCAGTGATCTGCTTATTAATTTAAGCGTAATTATAGGATTAGGCACCGGCCATTTTCTCGATACGCGCTGGCCCGACTTGGTTGTTGGTTTATGCATCGCATTAATTATTCTCAACTGCGCCCGCGAAACATTTTTAAGCGCGATTGAAATGCTTATGGACCGCGGCCTTAAGGCCAAAGAGTCTCGCTCGATTCTTGAGGCCGTGCAAAACTTCGCACCGCGCGTTTCCGGTTTTCACGATTTGCGCTCGCGGCGCTCTGGATCCGATATTTTCATCGAGCTGCATTTAGACTTAGCGCGTGATTTATCATTCGTAGAGGCCCACGACCTTAGTGAAGACGTCGGAGAAGCCATTAGTCGCAAGTTGACAAACGCCACTATTACCGTACATGCCGATCCGCTATAGATGGTAATATACCGGCGAAAATGAGCACATCCCTACCTCTTGAAATCGCCGAATTCCACGGAGATGGCATTTCTAGTGAACTATCGGCAGCCGTCCACGCTGTTGCTGATGCTTTGCCTATCGATATCACTTTTCATGATGTCGACTTAACCCTCGAGCGTCGGCGCACCGATGCTGAAGGTTCTTATAACGACGCCGAAAAGGCGATGCGTAAATGCCGTGTAGCGATGAAGTACCCGACGGTGACTGAAGACGCCAGCCCCAATAAGGTGTTACGCGATCGCTTTGACTTTTCAGTGATCCACCGCCCTGTGGCCACTATCCCTGGCGTTGAAACGCGGATTCGTGGCACGGTCGATTTGCACGTGGTGCGTATCGCAACTGGCGGTACTTACGAAGACCCAGGACGCAGAATCGGGGCCGACTCTGCGATTTCTATTCGGCTGATTGAGCGGCGCCCTAGCTTTCAAGCCTCTATGTTCGCTTTTAAACTCGCCGAGAGAATTGGCGCGAATGTAACAAGTGCTTCTAAATACACCATTCAGAGAAACACCGATAGCTTGTTCGAGGAGGTCGCTGCTGGGGTTGCGCAAAAGTTCCCAAATGTCGGTCACGAGAGTGAATTGTTCGATGCACTACTTGCTAAATTGATTATGAATCCAGAGGGATACCGCGTTGTCGTTACGCCAAATGAATACGGCGACTTCTTGTCTGATGCCGCATGTGGCATGATTGGCTCCATCGGCCTTGGAGCAAGCGCTTCATACTCTTTCGACAACGACGGCAATATCCTGCTGGCGATGTTCGATCCCGCCGGCGGCACCGCACCAGACATCGCGGGCAAAGGTTTATGCAATCCGTCCGCAGCTTTATGGGCCTTCAGCATGTTGCTAGATCACGTGGGCCAGTGCGAGCTTGGCGCTAAGCTCGACGCTGCTGTGCGTAGTGTAATTTCATCGGGCAACACCACCGGTGACCTTGGCGGCTCCCTAAATACCGAGCAATTTACTAAGGCAGTTGTCTTAGAAATGGGTTAAAGTTTACGCATGCTTAACATTGGCTTCGACATTCGCCCCGCACTGTTCGACTACGCCGGCATTGGCCGCTACGTGCGAGA
>JAQWRF010000078.1 GCA_029243845.1 Planctomycetota bacterium
AAGCAGGGCACTATCGAATCGCGTATTTATCGTGCGCGTACCCGCTTGGCCCTAGAAATATCAAACCTTGAAGGTGATCTAAATGATTAATAATAAGCAATGGAAATTACGCACGAGCGCCTGGTTCGATGGCGAATGTTCGGATATCGATTCAGCAGAAGTGCGTTCACATCTGCTCGAAGATAACGCGGCTCGACTAGAAGTGCAGCAGTGGCGCGATTTGCGTGCTGATTTACAGTTATTGCAGCCCGAAGCAGCTAGCGACGCGTGTGTAAAGCGCATGAAGAATCGCTTTCAGGATGGGTTGTCGCACGAGATTTACACTTACGCAAAGGCGGTACAGTGGTTGAATATCGCCGCGGCATTATTGCTTGCACTAAGCATCGGCGGATGGATTGCCGTCAACAGCAAAGCGCCGGGCATTGAAGTTTATGCTCAAGAATCTAATCAGCTTGATCAAGCGATTCACGATTTCTTATCGCGCCCAGCGTCTAACGATTAATGACGACCTCGGCTTTGCGCTTGTTGGTGCCGTCTTTGCTAACTTTACTGGCCGGATTCGTCGGTGGGGTAGCATGGCAAACTTATGCCGGTGGCGAAAAGACGGTTCGTGGTCTAGATAGCGATCTCGCCAGTTATTTGTCGGCGCTTGGCGGCGTGCTCGATCTCGACGACACCCAGCAGCAAGACTTGAAGCTAGCTCTTTATTACTACCAACAGCAGCGCGACGATTTGTTCGCTGAAAGTTTGTCGAAAGTCGACGGCCAATGGCTAGAGCTAGACCGGCGATTCGAGTCACTGATATTCAGTAGAGTTCTCAACGAGTCCCAGCGCGCGAAGTTGGCTGATTTAAGACAGCCTCAGCAACTAGATTTTACTACGGTGCAACGTTAATCTGATACACAAGTTATGGCAAACAGCCTCGGCATTCATCTCTACTCTCATGGCTTCGATTACGTTGTTCTCGAAGGCACGGCTAAGCGCTACTCCGTTAGCGATTCTGGCAGCGTTTGCTTTTCGGCAGCCGATGTCAAAGATGTCAAAAATGTGGCTAAGCGCATTGCCGAAACAAGCAAAGGCTTCAAGGGTAATCAAATATGTCTAAGTTTGTCTTCGTCTGCGGTTCTAAACCGCGAGCTTGGATTGCCCTTTAACAATCGCGACAAAGTGGCGCAGGTTATCAAATTTGAAATAGAATCTGAGCTGTACCATCTAAATGTTGATGATGTAATAGTAGATTTTTTCGAACTCGATGACGGCCGAGCGACCTCAACGATGTCGGTTAACGCTCTTGATAAATCGCGACTGGCTACTGCTCTAGAAATTTGTGAGGCTGCCAGTTTTGACCCTCCAATTGTCGATTTGTCGATAGCGTCATTATTCAATGCCATTAAGGTTTTGCCTGAGAGTAGTCGCACGGATCACGAAGCTTATCTTCATGTCGGCGCCGAAAGCTCGCAATTGGTCGTGCTGTCAGCTGCAGGTATGGTTAGCGCAACCCGCACTATCCCACTCGGATGGCTAGAGCTAGCACGTAATTTCGCTGTAAATGACGATGAGGTTACTGTTGCTGATAGTGAAGATATCGATTCAGAAGTATTAGACACTGACGCTGATGACAACTCAGCCGATGATTCTGTCGGCGGCTTCGAGCTAGGCGGCGACACTTCCGTTCCGTTCGGTAATAATTTTGAAACGGTGATGAATAATTGTTCTCACGCCGAACAACAGTCTTTTTCTCGAGCTCTTGAATCAGAGTTGCGCCGCGCTCTTACCGCGCTTAATTATGCGGGTTCGCCTCTGTATTTACTCGGTGCGCAAATAGATGGTTTGGCCGATGACTTGTCCGCGGGTCTAAGCATTCAGGTTGCACCACTCGACTTGGGTCTAACGGGACCCAATGATTCCGTGCCGCACACGATTGCCTTAGGCGCTGCGTTACGCGCCATTGGCGCCGAGTCTCTCGAAATGAATTTCCGCCAAGAAGAGTATCGTTATGCTCGCGGCGTAGAGAGAATTGAAGGACCATTAACTTGGGCTATGGTCGGCCTGGTGTTCTACTTTGCATTTGGCATGGCGATTGACATAAAGTTAAGTCAGCAAAAATCAGCAGATACGGCGGTGATGTACAGTCGTGCGCGACAAAAAGTGCAACGCTTAAACGAGCAGGTTGGCAACATTGAAGACTACCCCGATTCGTGGGTGATCAAAAACGATTTCTCTGCTAACGATGTGCCGCAAGAAGAGCATATCCACCTCTTGAAGCGTTCGGTTGATAAGGCCAAGAAAGATCTCGATCAGCTGATGGGTGAAGATGAAGTCGAAATGCCGC
>JAQWRF010000263.1 GCA_029243845.1 Planctomycetota bacterium
CGCAATGTTGGCGCATCACAACTTGCATTACTTAGTCAACTTAATGAAGCTCATCCGCGCAGCAATAGCTGATGGCAGCTTTGAACAACTGCGAGCGAAAGTTGTAGCCGCTTACCCGGTTAAGAGTTGATTTAGCTATTCGGCGATTTACGTATTGCGCCGACGGTGGTGATTGAAACGGCAACACCAATAAACATCAAGGCCAGCGCCAGGCCGAATAACAACCACTGTGCTTGTTGGGCGAAGTTCATTAGCTTAACGCTTAAACCAAACATGGTCATAGCAATCATGAATACAGCCGGAATTGCTAGTGGCCAAATCGTGCGTTTGCGTTGGCGCAAGTATGCCGTTGCGGTGAGCAAGGCCAGGCCAGCAATCAATTGATTAGTAGCGCCGAAGAGCGTCCATAGGCTGAGGCCAGCGGCCTTACCATCTATTTTATAGAAAGCGAAAAAGCAGATAAACGCGCAGGCTGTCAAAGTCGCAAGGTAGCGATTTTTTATGCCGAGTTCTTCAAGGTTGAAGCGTAACAAACGAGTTGCTGAATCGAGGGTGGTTAATGCGAACGAAACGACTACCATTGCCACTAATGTAATAGCTAATTCTTGTGGCACGCCGAGGTGCGCGATGAACGATGCTGAGCCGTGAATGAACACGCCAAGCTTTGCAGCTAAATTGTCGGCCACTGCGGACCAATTAACGTAAAGCTTTGCCCACGCCGTACTGCTGCCGAGAGTTGTTGTACAAGCTAGAACTGCGATTAGGCCAAGCAGCGATTCGGCGATCATGCCGCCATAGCCAATGGGACGCGCATGCATTTCATTGTCCAGCTGTCGCGCCGAAGTACCACTAGCGACCAAAGAATGAAAGCCGCTTGCTGCACCACAGGCAATCGTGATAAACACAAAAGGCAGAATCGGTGGCGCGCCAATGGGGTTGCTATTGAAAGCAGGTGCATCGAAGCTTGGGTCTTGCAAGAAAAACCCGCAGTACATCAAGATCAGGCCGAGTACTAAAAGCAGTGAGTTTAGGAAATCTCTAGCTTGAAGCAATAACCATACCGGCATCACGCTGGCAGCGAAGGCGTAGGTCATTAATAGCCACGTCCATTGCGTGGATGATGGCCACAGGTTTTCTGGCAAGCCCATCGTTGGCACGTTATAGGCAACTGCGATTAATGCTAACAATGTACTGAACCCTCCGATAGTTACTTTTAGCAACGACACTTGTTTGCGTTTAAGTAGCCATCCGCAAATTAATGCCACGATGATTAGGCCGATCGATGGCATGACCACTTCAGGAAAACTAGTGGTGCTGGCGCTGAGTTGTTGCGGATTGAAGTCGTCGCCCCAGCTAAACAACAATGAGATAATGAACACGAAAACGCCCATCGCCAATGAAACGCCGAAAGTTATTAACAGTAGAAACAACATCTTGGCGCGTTTACCAAGTATGTCTTCGCAGAGAGCACCAATCGATTTACCTTGATGGCGTGCCGACAAGACCAACGCCGAAAAGTCATGCACGCAGCCAATGAAGATTGAGCCGCAAACTAGCCATAAGAGTGCGGGAAGCCATCCCCAGAAGACGGCGACGGCTGGGCCCAACATAGGGGCTAAGCCGGCGATTGAGGCGTAATGATGACCAAAGAGTACTAGCGGACGTGTCGGCACAAAATCAATGCCATCTTCTTGCGAATGAGCCGGCGTGACAGCAGCAGCGTCTAAGCGAAATACTTTTGACGCCAACCATTTACTGTAAAAACGGTAAGCAACGAAATACGCAATAAAAGCGCAGGCTGTTACTAGTGCTGGACTCACCTATTACTTGGAAGTCGGCATGATGCGCATTTCGCTGATGGCAAACAGTGGTTTGCCATCGGCGCCTTGCGTGCTCTGCCATGTGCCACGCATGATGACCTGTCGGTTGACGAAATCGCGCAACTTGTAATGAGAATCAGCTGATTGCACCAAATAATTATTTTTAACACGTGATATCTCAAAAGGATAAGTAGCTTGCGCGCGTGGCTTGAATTCAACCCACCCAACAACGATATCCGTAGTACCCTCAGTAGTATCGCGCGAGAACATTGCTCGATCGCGAAGCTTGCGCAATTCGGGATTTAGCTTACCCTGCTGAGCTAAAGGCGTGTCAATGAGTTGATTATTGATACGCGACAAATAGTAACTGCGCATTCCGTCAAGTTTGGCAATTGCCGCGCGCGCGCTCTCGATATGTTCACCATCGCTAGTGTGCCAGAGAACGTAGGCCAATTGCGTTTCTAGTAATGACACCAGTTCGAAATCATAAGCTTGGTAATCCAGAACGACTTGATCACCAAGAGTCTCCAGTTGTGGGATAGCGACCTTAAAAAAAGCCTCTGCGTCGATTGCGATTTTGCTTTCGTCGAAACTGCTTAGCGTAGCTACTTCAATATGCACAGCGTCAACTATTGCAAGCGGGGTCGACTCGATATCAACCACAACAGGCTCTTCAACAATGACTTCCACTATCGAAACTGCCTGGCGCTGCATAACATGCTGTTGCCACGCATCATCTAAGTTAGCGTCGGTAGCTTTAATCTCGGCAGATAAGACCCACGCGGACATCGACTCGGGTGCACGCACTTTAATCCAGTCTTCTTCTATTAACAGCGGCACTAAATCTGCTTCACGTGGAAACACACCCAGTGAATGCGAGTCGGCATGAGTGGATGGCTTTGAACGCGATCGGGTGCGCGAACCCTTTACATGATAAACACCTGTTTCTGAGTCGAGTATTGCTAGGGATTTATATACCCATAAATCATAGCCGCCGGGAATTTGCACTTTAGACCACGGGTACATCTCGGCTACAACTTTTACGGGAGTGCCTTTGGCCGCGGTAAAAACCACCACTGCCTTGGCATCGTAAAATGCTCGAATTTCGACCTGGTCACTAATGACCTCGGCGTAACGGAAATCTGCACCGGACTGCAGCGCACAAAAATTAAGTAGTAATGCAACTAACATGGCCCTAGTTTCGCGCTGCGCTGCGCATTAAGCAATTACTATTGTGGCGACATTAACTGCGAGGCACGCAAGGTATAGCTGAGCCCTAATTGCTCGCCATGCTGCCCCATTGCAGAATAGATTAAGGTTGGATCTGTGCCACTAAAGTCGAAATCGAGGAT
>JAQWRF010000100.1 GCA_029243845.1 Planctomycetota bacterium
CTTACTATCCCGGGTGGCATCGATTTTTCATCGAACGACTACTTAGGTTTATCACAACATCCGAGTGTCGCGAAGGCGGCGATTGCAGCCATTGAAGAATTCGGAGCAGGCGCGCCGTCCGCGAGATTGTTGCGCGGCAACTACCCCATTCATCGCCAGGCTGAGCTCACTGCTGCACAATTCTTTGGCACGGAAGATGCGCTTATTTTCCCTAGTGGATGGCAAGCAAACATTGCTATTCTGTCGTCGCTATCAACGCAAGACGATGTGTTGATTTGCGATGAATTAATCCACGCCTCTTTAATTGATGGCGCGCGTTTGAGCAAGGCGCGGGTAAAGATTTTCAAGCACAACGACTTGCAAGAGCTAGAAGATCGACTCGAGGGTAGTGCTGGCATGCATCGGCGTTTTGTTGTCGTAGAAGACGTCTACTCAATGGACGGCGATCGTACCCCGCTGTCCGAAATTATGGAACTGTGTGAGCAATATGATGCTTATGTAATTTTAGATTTAGCACACTCTGCTGGTCTGTATCCAACGCGGCATTATCAATCGAAACGCGTTATAACGCGTATGGTGACTGGGGGGAAAGCGCTTGGCGTCGGAGGCGGCATTGTTTGCGCAAGCAGCATTGTTATTAATCATTTAATAAATCATTCCCGCGGATTTGTTTACACAACCGCTGTTTCTCCGGCAACTTGCGCAGCGTTGCAACGCTCAATGCAGCTATTGCGTGAACAGCCCGAACTGTGTGATGCCGCTCATAATAACGCACAATTACTGCGTGAGCTGCTACGCATCAAAGGTTACGCATGCCCCGGCGAGTCACCGATTCTGCCGTTGATTATCGGCGACACCCTGCAAACAATTAATGTCGCCGGACAATTGCAACAGCGCGGATTTGACGTGCGCGCGATTCGACCGCCAACCGTTGCCGAAGGCAGCAGCCGCTTGCGCATTGTAGTGCGTGCTACCCATACTCCAGAGCAGCTAAGTGATTTAGCTGATGCAATTAGTGAATGCGCTATCGTGCCTGAAGCTGTAAAAATGACATCGCGGCGCTTTAATGATTTGCTTGTGATTGGCACCGACACCGATGTTGGCAAAACAGTTATTTCATCTTTGCTGATGCGCGCTGCTTCACGTTACGGCGTTGATGCAAAATATTTGAAACCCGTGCAAACTGGAAAGGATAGTGACAGCCACTCCGTTCAACAATTAGCCGCACTTGATAGCACTGCAATCTGTAAACCACTTGTGGAGTTGGGCCTGCCCGCATCAGTAGACCAGGCAGCCGACGCTGAAGGAGTTACCGTGACCATCAGTGATGCTTTGCCGAAGGCCAAAAAGATTATGGCGGAAAACAAATCAACGGTCATCGAAACTGCGGGCGGTTTGTTAGTGCCCTGGAATAACCGTGAAGACCAAGGCGACTTCGCGCAACGCCTGTCGGTCGATGCCGTTTTGGTGGCGCGAACTACCTTAGGCACACTAAATCACACGCTACTTACCATCGAGGCGCTGAATAGGCGCGGCATTAAGTTGCGCGCATTATTTTTGGTTGGCGATCCGCATAGCGAAAATAAAAACAGCCTCCAGGCACAAATCCGCGACGTCCCTATTTTTGAATTCCCTTTGTTTAAGAAATTGAGCACCGCAAATTTAGATTTATGGCTCGACACTGAAGACTTAGAATTTTTATTTAAAAACTAATGGCTTCTAACTTACAACAGCGTGATGCCAAGGTTTGCTGGCACCCTTTTACGCAACATCAAATTGACCCGTTGCCGCTACCTATCGTTTCGGCGAAAGATGCGACCTTGGTTCTAGAAGATGGCAGCACCCGCATCGATGCTATTTCAAGTTGGTGGTCGGTGCTGCATGGGCACTGCCGTCCTGAATTAGCTGAGGTTTTGTTTAAGCAGGCCTCTACTTTGGATCACGTTTTATTTGCTGGGTGCACGCATCAACCCGCTGTTGAGTTGGCGGAATTATTGATAGAGGTTGCCCCTGATTCTTTATCACGCGTTTTTTACTCTGATAATGGTTCGACTGCCGTCGAAATCGGTCTAAAGGCGGCGTATCAATCTTGGGTACGGCGCGGGCAAGCGCAGCGCACTACTTTCATTTCTTTAGAGCATAGTTATCACGGCGACACATTTGGCGCGATGGCTTTGGGAGACCCCGTCCCGTTCTTTAGCGAGTTCGAACCCTTTCTGTTTGATGTAAGGCGAGTCGACCCGACCGCCGAAAGTTTGCGCACTGCACTTGAAGAGCTAGGTGATCAAGCATGTGCCTTCATCGTTGAGCCATTGGTTCAAGGGGCGGCTGGAATGAAAATGCACTCCATTGAATTCTTGCGAGCGGCGCGTGAATTATGCACGGAGTTCGGCATTTTCTTTATTGCTGACGAAGTTATGACAGGGTTCGGGCGCACCGGTAGTTTATTCTCTTGTCAGACCGCGGGGATCGAGCCAGACATCATGGCCATCGCTAAAGGCTTAAGCGGCGGCATACTTCCGCTGTCCGCTACTCTTGTAAGTGAAGAGATATACCAAGATTTTCTCGACGACGAACGAGCGAAAGCCTTTTTCCACGGGCACACTTTCACTGGCAATCCCTTGGGCTGTGCTGTCGCTTTACGCTCATTACAGCTGTGTATCGAAGAGCAAACTCCACAGCGCCTGCAAGAAATAGGAAATTTGGTAGAATGCGCGCTTGCGTCTCTGAGTGACCACCCGCGAATTGAAATGAGAAGGTGCGGCGGAATAGTTGCCATTGAGATAATTACCGACCATGGTGGTTATCTAGCCTGCGCTGGCGACATCCTGCGAAACGCTTGTAGAGAACTAGACGACGTACTTCTTCGCCCTCTGGGCAATGTGCTGTATGCAATGCCACCGGCTTGCACCACTGAAGAAGAGTGTCAAATTATTGCTGATGCAATGATTAAGGTTGTCATGCAAGCTGTGCAATAACACCAAATAAAATCATGACATCACTTAAGTTCACTGAGCTGGGGCTTCCAGCTGCAATGGTCGATTCTTTAGAAAGCTTTGGCTACGAAAGCCCATCGCCTATTCAAGCTGAAGCAATTCCGTATTTACTCGAGAAGCGCGACATTATTGGTCAGGCGCAAACCGGCACGGGTAAAACCGCTGCGTTTGCTTTGCCTATTTTGACGAATATAGATTTAGCCAATCGCGTGCCGCAAGTCTTGGTGCTGGCGCCAACTCGCGAATTAGCTATTCAGGTAGCGGAGTCCTTTCAGAAGTATGCGCGCTCGCTGCCGGGATTCCATGTATTGCCAATTTATGGTGGCCAAGCTTACCAGCACCAGTTGCGTCCACTAAAGAAGGGAGTCCACGTTGTCGTGGGTACTCCAGGTCGTGTGCTTGATCACATTAAACGCGGCACTCTTAAGCTCGACCAGCTAACTACTTTGGTTCTTGACGAGGCCGACGAAATGCTGCGCATGGGCTTCATCGATGATGTTAATTTCGTTCTTGAAAACTGTCCTGACAAACGCCAGATTGCTTTGTTCTCAGCTACTATGCCGCGAGAGATTAAGAAGATAGCTGATAAGTATCTCAATTCTCCAGCTGAAGTAAAAATTAGGGTAAGGCAAGCGACCGCTGACACTATTAACCAGCGTTACCAGATTGTGACCGGGCGCAAAAAAATTGACGCGCTTGCTCGTCTGTTAGAGTTCGAAGAAGTTGATGCAATGATTGTGTTCGTGCGCACTAAAAATGCCACCACCATCACCGCAGAACAACTCGAAGCGCGTGGATATTCTGCAGCTGCCCTAAATGGTGATATTCCGCAGGGACAACGCGAGCAAATCATTAAGCGCCTCAAAGGCGGAGGGATCGATATTATTGTCGCTACCGATGTAGCGGCTCGTGGCCTTGACGTAACTCGCGTTAGCCACGTTATCAATTACGATGCGCCAACTGACCCAGAATCTTATGTCCATCGCATCGGGCGTACTGGTCGCGCTGGTGCTGCTGGTGAAGCAATCTTGTTTGTTACACCACGCGAGAAACGTTTGCTACGCATGCTCGAGAAGGTGACTGGGGCAGACATCAAGCCCATGAAAATGCCTACTACTGATGAAATCAACGAGCAACGTATCGAGCGTTTTAAGGATGAAATTTCTGCGGCCATCGAAGACGACAAGCTCGAATTCAACTTGCGCCTGATTGATAGCTACTTGACTGACCATCCTGAAACTGAAGCTGTTAATGTTGCTGCGGCGTTGGCATTCATCGCACAAGGCAAAAAGCCGCTGCTAATCTCCAGGAATGAGATGGTTCGCGACGAAGACTTCTCTGCTGACCGCAACCAACGCGAACCACGCGACAGCCGCGGGCGCGGGCGCGAGGATCGCGGCCCTCGCCGTGACAAGCGTAGTGGCAAAGTTGAAAAGTCAACCGAGGCTGGCATGGAACGTTTCCGAATTGAAATCGGGCATCGTGACCAAGTGCGGCCTGGCTCTATTGTCGCGGTTATTGCCAAAACTTCTGGCCTGCAGGGCAAGCATATCGGCCGTATTGAAATTTATGACAATTTCGCAACAGTTGATTTGCCTATTGGCATGCCGGGTGATGTCTTAGACGACCTGTCGCATGTTAAAATAAATAACAGGTCTTTAAAGATGTCTCGCCTCTAATCCAATGCAAAACTATATAGATAAAGCTGCCTCGCAAGATTGCATGAAAACCTTGCATGAGATTCTACCGCAAATCGTCGCTGAACCGTTATTACATTCTCGCATGGTTAACACTTTGTCGCGCATGGAATATGTGGGCACGCGCAAAATGCTAAAGGCGCGTAATTCCGCACGAATGGACAACGATGGCTTGATGCACATCATTGAAGAGGCTTCGCATGCGCTACGATTAAAGCGCGCGGCGATTAAGCTGAACGGGGGCACCGAAGAAGGCATTGCTACCTATTCTGACGCGCACACCTTGGCTGGCGATGCCGCTGAAAATTACTTGCAGCAAGTCGACCGTGCTTGCGAAACGATTGTGGCTGACTGCGGTCTGTCTTTTGACGACCAAAGCGAGGCCAACTATATTTTAAGTAGTGTGGCTATCGAAGTTCGCGCCGATTGTTTTTACCCAATTTACGAGAAGTGCCTTGTTGAAGCGGGCGCACCGTTTTCAGTTTCTTCAATTCTTAAAGATGAAGAGCAGCATCTTAAAGAGATGAGCGAAAAGGCCGCGGTGCTGTTTGGCGACAACTGGCGAGATGTTTTTGATAAAGCTTTTGCTGCCGAATCAACGTTCTTCATCGATTGGTCTAATAACATCAAAGATGCGGCATGCCTGAGCGCGACACTACGGTAGTCATTGGCGCTGGTGCTGCTGGATTAATGGCAGCCATTTGGGCGGCACGTTCCGGCCAAAAAACCGTGGTGCTTGAAACCAAAGCGCAAGCAGCTAAAAAAATATTAATTAGTGGTGGTGGGCGCTGCAACTTATTGCCGTCTGTTGTTAGCGAAAGCGATTTCTTTTCTAACTCTTCCGACAATGTGCTCAAAAGATTGTTTCGCACTTGGACACTCGAACAAATGCAGATGTTTTTCGAGTACGAGATTGATGTGCCGCTTGAGCTCGAAAGTGAAACCGGCAAACTATTCCCTGCTGCGCAAAAAGCCATTGTGGTGCGCGATGCTCTTCAGCGAGAGCTGGTTAACCTTGGCGGTGAAATAAAGTTCGACCACCAAGTAACGGACGTGAAAAAGATGAACGGCGAGTTCGTCATTGCTTGCAGTCATGAAGTGGTCACTGCCACAAAACTTATTTTGGCGACAGGCGGGAAGTCCGTTCCCAAGACAGGCTCCGATGGCTTCGGCTATGAAATTGCGCGGCGCCTCGGGCACAGCAGCCTTGCTAACTACCCCGCCCTCGCACCGCTGACGACCAACGAAACTTTGCTTACAGACCTGAGTGGGGTTAGCTTGAGTGTTGAATGGAGCACGTATAAAAGTAATAGGCTTTTAGAAAAAGGCATAAACGATTTGCTCTTCACCCACCACGGATTTAGTGGCCCGGCCATTCTTGATGCTAGCCATTGGGTAATCCGCGACAAAGCTGAATTAATAATCAACTTCACCAAGAAAAGTGCTGAGCAATGGCGCGACTTCATCATTGAGCATCCATCAACCACTACACTGAGCCTAATAAGCGATATCGTTCCCCTGCGTTTGGCGAAGGCCATAATCGAAAAAACCGGGGTTGAGTCAAGTGAGCGCGTGGGCAATCTAACTAAAGATCGGCGCAAGGCTTTGATTGAGGCGATGTGCCATTACAAACTTGATATTACTGGCAACCGCGGCTTAGCTGTCGCCGAAGTTACTGGCGGTGGAGTTCCTCTTGATGAAGTTAATCTCTCAACCTTCGAAAGTCGCAAAACCGAAGGGCTTTATCTCTGCGGTGAAATACTCGATGTGATTGGGCGTATTGGCGGTTATAACTTTTACTGGGCTTTCGTTAGCGCGCGCCTTGCCGGAGAATCTACAAAATAACTTTTAGGCTTTGTTGCCAGCGGTCATCCATCGCGAAGTGACCGCCTTTGAAGTATTCGACATGTGCATCGATATTCTGCGCTTTTAATTTTTCATGGAAGCGGCGTAGTCCCCACTGCAGAGCGAACTCATCTGTTTCGCCGGCGTCTAAAAACAGATGGTCGAGTTGCCGCAAAGCGTCGGCATTATTTTCTTCATCGAGCATGCGCAGCGGATCGTAACTAAGCCATTTGTCAAAAATGTCATGGCGAATTTCTCCGGTCTCCGGAACAACCGGCAAATCAAAACCAAGTTCGGATTCAGCATTCGGCGAGTAACAAGTGGCCATGGCAATGGCTTCGATGCCGGCGTGTTCAGTAAAACCGAACTTTGATAAACCGGGTAACTGTTGGATGAAACACTCAATTCCTCCGTACTTCGACCAGCAAGTTAACGCGTCGGCGAAGCCGCGAAAGTGCGACATGTCAAAGCCCATGTCTCCAGCATGTGAGGCAGTAGCGCGGAAAAATCCAGGGTTGCGCATGGTCAATGACAAGGCACCGAATCCCCCGCTAGATTTACCAACGACAACGCGATTGTCCTCGCCGCCACAGTTGTAATGTTTTTCAACAGCCGGAATTACTTCATTAATAACATAATCTTGATAGTTGCCCGTACCGCTTGAATTCACGTACTGCGAACCGCCAAGCTTAGTTTCGCAAGCCGGCCACACAAAAACGGCAGGCTTAATTTCTCCGGATTGCATCGCCAGCGCTAAGCGTTCTGGTACAGACGGCTGCCACATCGATGATTTGTTCACTACCTTGTGATTAAATCCGGTATATCCAGACAGCATGACCACTAACGGCAAAGAGGAAAAATCTTCGCCCTGCGGCAGCAACATCGGCTGCGAACGTAAGGCCGGATCGTCTAACGGATTGCCCTGCAGCACAACAGAGTCAACATCGAAGGTGGTTAGGACGGCATCCCCAGCTAAAATGCGGTGGTATTGAAATTGCATATACGTATTTCATTGAAGCGGCGCCCCTTATTCAATAGGCTATAGACATGAAAGCTGTTCGCTGCGCCTTTGTCGTGATTTGTGGTCTTACCGCGAGTTGCCAATCTCCTCAGCCCCAAGAGGCCGAGGGCTTGAATCCCTATGAATACCAACTTGCTGATGGCGAGTATGGTGTAGAGCGCTTGCCCTATGGCGAGAGCTGGCCCGATTTTGCGATTGGCTGGCAGCGACGTGAAGAACTGATTGAGGCCACGCAACGCTCGATGAATTACTTGACGAAGCCAAGCTCTAAGACTTTCTTCCCGGTCGGGCCAAGCGAGGTGATTACCCACGATTTAATGTCGCGGTCAGTAGCACGTTTCAATGAGGTGCTGCATGAAGCTAAATCATCTGAAGATTTCTTGTCACTGCTGCAAAAAGATTTCAACGTTTGGGTAGCACGCGGGCAGTCTTCAACAGGCGACGTTTTCTTCACCGGCTACGGAACGCCGATTCTTGATGGCGCAAAAGAGCGCGGTGGCGAATATCAATTCCCGTTGTATGCCGCGCCCGAGGATTTAGTGAAGGCTGACGACGGCCTAATTCTAGGGCGCAAAACCGCAAGCGGGCAAACGGTGCCTTACTACACTTCCGCCGAGCTTCGCGATAACGGCCATCTTAAAGGCCTAGAAATTGTGTGGTTAAAAAATCCATACGACGCCTACATGGCACACGTTCAAGGCAGTGCGGTGATTCGCTACGCCAATGGCGATTTATTCGAAGTCGGTTACGCTGGCAACAACGGTCACGAATACAACAGTGTTGGTTTGGCGCTCGTAGCAGAAGGTAAATTCAAAATCGGTGACTTGTATTTACAAAAACTTCGTGACTACTTTGCAACAAACGAAGGCGAAGCCGCGCGTGTACTACCAAAAAATCCGCGCTTTGTGTTTTTCCAGGGAGCATCTGGGGGTCCTTACGGATGTCTCGGCCAGCCCGTAACCGCAATGCACTCTGTCGCAACCGATAAAGACATCTTCCCACGCGCTGCCGTGGTTTATGTTGAAGCGCGCTTGCCGGAGATGGACGAAGATAACAAGCTCGTCCAGCGCCCCGTTCGCTTCTTTGCTCTAGACCAAGATCGCGGCGGCGCAATTCGCTCGGCCGGCCGTTGTGATATTTACATGGGCCTCGGCGATGATGCCATGGCACGCGCGGGCCACGTTCAAGCGCGCGGACGTATGTATTACTTATTTCTTAAAAATTAAGTTACTTTACGGCAGCTCTGAGTGAATACAGTAGCGATACCAGCTAGGCAAAGATCTAACAATCTTCTGCAGGGCCATCGCTTCTAGACTATACTTTTAAGATGTTCGCCTTCCCCTCCAAACTGCGTAGATTAGCCCTTTCCGCTGTAGCCACCCTATTTCTCGCGACGCAGAGCTTTGCGACTTGGTCGATTATTGTGGTAAATACCAAGACCCAAGAAATAATCGTCGCCTCTGCTACCTGCGTAGAAGCCATTAATCTACGCGCCGTATTAACCATGTTAGAGGCACAGGCCGGCGGTGGGTGCGCGCAATCCATAGGCGCCACCATTATTATGCGTCAAGACGCAACCGAAATGTTTGCCATGGGTGTACCGCCGGAAGAAATACTGCTAGCCCTATCGGCTTACGACAACTTGCATGAACTGCGTCAATATGGCTTCGTCGATATGGCTGGCCGCGCCGCCACCTTTACCGGAGCGCAATGTGGCGATTGGGCTGGCGGCCTCACGGGCACCAGTGGCGATTTGGTTTACGCGATTCAAGGAAACGTATTAACAGGTCAGCCCGTTATAGATGCAGCAGAGCAAGCATTGATAAGCACGCCTGGCGACATGGCTCAGCGCGTCATGGCTGCCATGGAAGCTGCACGCGACATGGGTGGCGACGGGCGCTGTTCATGCAATAACACTTTCCCAACATCGTGCGGATCTCCTCCAGCAACATTTACTAAAAGCGCGCACGTTGGCTTCCTTATTTCAGCGCGACCCGGAGACCATCCTTACTGCGATAACTTTGCTTGCGCTAAAGGTGATTTATATTTTGCGATAAACAAGGCTAGCCTAACTGCCGCCGACCCAGACCCTGTCGACGAGATGCGTATTAAGTTTGATTCGCTACGCCTAGCTTTAATAGGACGTCCCGACGCTTACCTTTCATCGGTTCATTCCTATACTAATAATGTTAGTGCCGGCTCAATTTCTCCAGTTTCATTTGTCTTAGACTTATCAGATGTTGATGGGAACATGCTGACGGCCGGTGGCGCCACTATCACCCTAGACCACGCTGCCCGTTCTGCCGGACTCGGCACATTGCATCAAGTCACCGATCACAATGACGGCACATACACCGTCGAAGTAATGCCCGGTGCAGTAACAGGCGTTGACGAATTACTGTTCACCATTGATGACGGGATACGCCCGGTAACTTTATGGCCGCCAACGACATTGGCTCATGAACAACCGCTAGCTCCACTTCGAGGACAGCAATCACTTCCTGGACTACAAAACATCAATGTTACTTTTGCTCGATTGAGCGAAGACGGACTCACTGCTTACGTAGTTGGCGATGGCGGCACTGGCCTCAAGTTTATTCAACTAGCGCGACCGGATTGGCAAAGCGGCTTCACTGTTTCCGCAACTCCAGCAATCAGCAATTTCCCTTTGGCTAACCTCAAATCATTTTGGATTAGCCCGGACGGATTAAGAATGACACTCTCCGCGCAACGACCGAACGGGGTTGACGTTGATTTATTTTCAACATCACGTCTCACTACCAATGATGATTTTATTCAGCCTATTGTCGACCTCGACCTCAACTCCAATGATGCAGCAGGCGGGCCATTTTTAAGCGCTAATGAATTAGAAATTTGGTTTCATAGCACTCGAGGCAGCGGCTCGTCTTTGTGGCATGCTACTCGACTATCTACAGAATCGCGTTGGTACCCGCCAAAAAGATATTCCCCACTAAATAGCTCAGACGACACGGCGTATCCTATGTTTGCTAACCATGGCAGTGAATTCATCTTTTCGCAACGCTTGCCTTCAGCATCAGGGGTTAGCCTCCGCCATGCCGGAATTGGGGATGATGGGCGCGTGGGCAACCACCAATTGTTGGCGGGGGTTTATGCCAACAGAAATGCGCCGCGCATCCCAATTAACGTGATTGTTGATCCCGCTACGGGAGCTAGAGCTTTATGCATTTTAAGTAATAGCCAGCTGTCGCAATCGGTGCTAGAAGACAACGCGCTCGCCGTATCGACAAATGAGATTTCTCTCGCTGCTGGCGGAACGTTTAGTTTTCAGATTTCGGCCGGCTCTAGTTTTTCTGCCGCGGCTTACAACCTATTCCCTGGAGATTCCCGGTCTAGTAGCGCCGACTTAGGCGTGTTACCGATTAGCTTCAACCGGCACTACTCTAACTCTATGCGCTCGCAATTGACCAACGCAAGTGGAGCGCTTTCTGCCACTGGGCAAGCAACATGCTCATGGGTGGTTTCTCCTGGAGCGAGCCTGCCGCCGCAATTAGTAAATTACGAAATCGGATTTTGCGCAGTTGCCAAGAACAGCGCCAGCAGTTTTATAAGTAATGCCGTACGCGTTAAGATTTTACCTTAACCATTATTGCAACGAAAGCCTCGCTGGCTAAAAAACGCTGCAGCCAATCATGTAGCCCTGGCCATGGCTGTTGATCAAACCAGTCGATGTCGGCGATGCGAAACTGCCTTACAAATGGTGCGAGGCATAACTCGGCGACCCCCGACTTACCGTCGAAGAGGTATGCCTTGTTTTCAAGCAAGGTGTTTAAGCGCAATAAAAACACGCTGCCTTGCGAGCGGTGCTCGAGTTCATTAGCGCCGGGATAACGCGTGGCGTATTTATAACGATCGAGGTGATGTTTAAAATCACCATCGCAATCTGCTATTAAACTTTGCTCTTCATCGCTAATGGGCAAGCACCATTTAACAATATCGAAACTTTCATCAATCACCGTGCCGTCGTCAAGAACTAATACCGGAACAGTCGCCTTTGGCGATACGGCGTAAAGTTCCGGAGGGCGATTGCGCAACTCAATTTCTTGCACAGAAACTTCTATGCCAGCAAAGCGCAACGCCAACCTGGCGCGCATCGCATAAGGTCAGCGGCGAAAAGAGAATAGTTTATGCATCTTCACCATAGTCTATATTAACATCTCATCCTTTAGAAGCGCTTACCGACTGCGCTCCTAGATAAATACCTAGAAAGATAAGGATAGAACCAATCACCTCTGCGTAGCCAGGAGCTCCGTCTTCAGTGAAAATACCAAAGAACATCGCGAAAACCACCCCGATAAAACCTATTTGAGTCGCACGAGTTGCAGTGTGATGCCTTAAGCCATGAGTCAAGCACACCTGCCCACCTTGCGTGCCAACGCCTAGCGCTAGCAGCCACCACCACTCTATGCCATGCGGTAAACGAAAGTCGGCATAGCCTAAAGCTATGGACAAAGGAATGGAGACTAAAGGAAAGGCTAAAACAATAATCAGTGGGCTTTCGCTTTTATTTAATATCCGCACTAGTGAATAGGCAATCGATGAGAAGAAAGCCGTGAGCAAACCAAAGATGATGCCGTCTGTAGGGGCGTCCACCGCAAAACCTTTG
>JAQWRF010000108.1 GCA_029243845.1 Planctomycetota bacterium
CGCAGAGCGATGGCGTTGGCGGCTTCGAGTGCTGCCACATCTGTTGCTCCGCGCGCGAGGACTATCTGACCTTCTGCGTGTGCAGAGGGCGCGGGTAAGACACTGCCGGCAGGCAAAACATGTGACATAGATTCTTCAACGATCATGCGCGACCAACGCGCTTCGAAGCGATGCGAGGTGTTCCATGTGAGCGACACATCGACACCGTCAACTTGCGGTAATAAACCCGCTTTAACTAAAACTTGAAAGCCATTGCATACACCGAAGATGGAACCGCCGCGTTCATGCAAGGCATGTAATTCTTCGGATAAGAATTTTTCAACTTCGAGGCCGAGTACACGTCCGGCGCCAAGGTCGTCGCCGTAAGTGAAACCTCCGGGAATTGCAAACACATCGCATTCTCTAATCAGCTCCGGAGTCTTTGTTAGTTCGCGAATGTGAATTTCGGTTACTTCGGCACCAGCCAATTCGAAAGCGTAGCGTAATTCTCGGTCGCAGTTTATGCCGGAGGCAAACAGTTGGAGTACTTTTGGTTTCATGCTGGAACTTGGTTTGCAGTTGCTAGGGTGCTGCGCTGTGCACGATAAACGGCTGCGCCATTGTGTTTTAATTCTAGTTGTGATGAGGCTGTCACTTGACCAATAGTCGCCCATTGCACGCCGCGCATAATTTCAGTAAAGCGCGGTAGGTTTTGTGTCGACACCTCTGCGATGAAACGTGTTGGCGCTTCGCTGAACAGTGCGCTAATACAGGTTAGTTTTTCGATGCTCGGTACAAGGTCGCTGTCAATCTCGACGCCTAAACCATCGGCGCCAATAACCATTTCGGCTGCGGCTGCGGCTAAGCCACCTTCGCATAAGTCATGGCAACTAGCAATGAGGCCTTCGCCAATTGCTTGGTGGATGGCGTCAAAAATAACCACCGCTGTTTCGGTGTTAGGGCGCGGCACTTTCGAATCGGCAAGTCCCAGTAAATCGCTAGCAACACTTGCGCCGCCAGCGGCACTACTCGCGCCAATTTGCACCAACAAGTTGTTGGCACCCACGACATGCGAGCCGACCGTTTTAGCGCAATCATCGACGATTGCGGTTGCCGTGCACAACAGAGTTGGCGGGATAGCGACTTCTTCGTCACCAACGCGGTACTCGTTATTCAAGGAATCTTTGCCGCTAATGAACGGAGTGCCATAAGCAATTGCCATTTCGTGACAAGCCTGTGCAGCTAATACCAATGAGCCAAGACGGTCTGGCTTGCGGCAGTCACCCCAACAGAAGTTGTCAAGAATTGCAGTGCGATGCGGGTTACCACCCGCAGCAACAACATTGCGCATGGCTTCGTCGATAGCGTTGGCAGCTCCGGCATAGGCATCGAGCTCGGCCATGCGCGGCGCAATGCCGCAACCGACCGCAACACCTTGAGGCAAGTCAAGGCGCGGCTTGACGACAGTGCCGTCGCCCGCACCATTGCCATCAGCTCCTTGGTAGGGCTTGAGTACCGTGCCACCTTGAACCTCGTGGTCGTATTGGCGCACCACATATTCTTTCGATGCGACAGAGGGATGTTCTAAAACATCAAGCAACAATGCTTCGCAGTCAAATGCTTCCGGCCACGCAGTCGCATTTTGCGGTGGGCAGCTTGCAACGGCATAGTTAAGCGGTTGCGGGACACCGCCATGCAAGAAAGCCATTGGCATGTCGGCAACAACTTCACCGTGCCAACGCAAAATCAAACGTTCGTGATCGGCGAAGGTACCGAGTACGGTTAACTCGACGTCGTGCTTGTCGCACATGGATTGCAACTGTGACAAATCTTTTGGCGCAACCGAAGCAATCATTCTTTCTTGAGCTTCTGAAATCCAGATTTCCCAGTAGTCGAGACCCGCGTATTTTAGCGGAGCATTATCAAGGTCCACTTCGGCACCAATTTCTTCGCCCATTTCGCCAACAGCAGAACTGAATCCGCCCGCACCACAGTCGGTCACTGCATTAAATAAATCAGCATCGCGTGCTTCTAGTAAAACGTCGAGAACTTTCTTTTCCGTAATGGGGTCGCCAATTTGTACAGCAGCGGAATCAACCGACTCGCTGTCTTCGTGCAGCGCCTCGGAAGAAAATGTTGCACCGTGAATGCCATCGCGTCCGGTGCGACCACCGAAGGCAACAATTAAGTCGCCAGGCACTGCAGCTTTGTCGACATACTTGCGCGGTATTTCACCAATAGATCCAGCGAAAACCAACGGGTTGGCAACATATCCTGGATGTCGAATCACCGTGCCAGCAATAGTCGGAATGCCCATACGGTTACCGTAATCACGCACGCCAGCAATCACGCCATCAAGGACGCGATCGGGATGCATGGTTCCCGGTGGAATATCTGATTCGGCAATATCTTTAGGGCCTACACAAAACACATCGGTAGACGCGAACGGACGAGCACCTTTACCCGTGCCAAGAATATCGCGGATGCATCCGCCAATGCCTGTGCCGGCACCGCCATAAGGGTCGAGTGCACTCGGATGATTGTGGGTCTCAACTTTTACGGCAATGCCGATTTCGTCGGTCAGTGCGATGACACCGGCGTTGTCTTTGAAAACGCTCCAACACCATTCAGGCGATAAAGTCTCAGTGGCCGCAAAGACGGTTTCTTTTAGCAAGTTGTTGTAATGAGTCTCTTCTGCCACATTGCCGTCGTCATCAATCATCTTAAAGTCGACGGGGCCAGTGAGTGTTTTGTGCTTGCAGTGCTCGGACCAAGTTTGCGCTAAAGTTTCAAGCTCGGCATCAGTTGGCTCGCGTTCGATATCGTTGAAGAAATCCTGCACGGCTTGCATCTCTTCTCCGGTAAGCGCCAAAGACATATCACGCGACACTTCTTCAAGTTGTGCCAAATTTAAATGGCGCACTTCAACTTCGCGGCGCGAAGATTGGAGCGGAGTAGGGGTGGGGTGCAAAGCCAAGTCGGCATCGGCAAGGACGGCCTCTTCGATGGTAAGGTTTGCGAGCTCGGCGCCACCGATTTCTAAGAAAACATCGCGGTCGATTTCTTCTTGGCAACGGTAGCTGCGATAAGTTTCGAGACGCAAACCTTGCAGGTTAATCTCGAGTAACTCAAGTGCGCGCATTGCGGTTTCGGCTTCGGGGTCCGAAACTCCGGCCATCCGCCGTACTAAAAGTGAAGTGCCATTTTGCGGCTTTTCATCTGGGGCAACAATAGTGGTCACCTCGTTCACTTTGTCCGACAACAACCGAGTCGTTATTTTCTCAACTTGCTGACGGTCGAGCTGTGGTGGCAATAAGTAGCCACGCCCGACACGCAAATCTTTGTTTAAGCGCATCCCGCAGTCATTAAGAATAGCGGTGGCAGCGCCACCGAGGGGGTCTTTGCGACTAGGTAGAAGCTCTAGTTCGACACGCCAAGCGTTTTGATTCATATTTTTGGTAGTCTTTGGGGCTATGTTTAGTGTATTCTAATAGGAACCCTAGTGCTTACCAAGCACGTTCAATGCTTTATGGCTAAAAAGAACAAAAAGAACATCGCGACTCTCACGGCATTACCCTTTGAGAAGCCTATTGAAGACGTCCGCAGCCGCTTGCTTGAGTTGCAGGATTTGGCGGCACGTACCTCGCATGATTTAAAAGAAGAGATCGATTTCTACCAAGAGCGCTTGCAGCGGCTGACTACCGAGATTTACGCTGATCTTAGCTCATGGGAGCGTGTGCAGGTCGCGCGGCATCCTAGCCGGCCGCTGACTACGCATTACATCGAGAACATGTGCGAGGACTTTATCGAGTTGCACGGTGATGGGCTTTATGGCGACGATCGCGCGATGGCCACGGGGCTGGCGACCATTCGTGGGCATAAGGTCATGCTTGTTGCCCAGCGTAAGGGGCAAAACACCAAAGACCGCCTGTCGTGTAATTTTGGCTCGGCTCATCCCGAGGGCTACCGCAAATCTTTACGCAAGATGAAACTGGCAGAGCGCATGGGTATTCCGATTGTGTGCCTGATTAATACGCCGGGTGCTTATCCGGGTGTCGGCGCTGAAGAGCGTGGCCAGGCGCGAGCGATTGCTGAGAACATCTACGGCATGTTCTCTCTTAAAACTCCTATTATTTCGATTGTAATTGGCGAAGGCGGTTCTGGTGGTGCATTGGGTATTGCTGTAGCTGACAAAGTGGCCATGCTGGAAAATGCATGGTATTCGGTTATCTCCCCCGAGGGCTGCGCATCGATTTTGTGGCGAAGTGCCGATGGCAAAGAGGAAGCCGCTGAGGCCTTGAAGCTGACCGCACAGTCACTGCTCAAGTTAGGTATAGTCGATGATGTTATTGCTGAGCCGGTTGGTGGGGCGCATAGAGACCCAGCGACTGCGATTGAAGCGGTTGCAGATTACATCGACAAATGCCTGACCGAGCTGGGCGCGCTGACTACCGAGCAATTGCTAAGCCGTCGCGACGACAAGTTCCGCAATATCACTCGTCAGCATGCCGTGTTATCGGATGAAGTGCTGGCAAATGCAGCAGATAATGTAGATGCCCCGCGAAATAACGCAGAAAAAACTGATTTTTCGCCAACATCTGACGAGTCTCCTCGTAACTAATATACATGGATAATTCTGCTTTGCGTTTGCTTTCAGATGTCAGTGACGACAAGTCAACTGGCGTGAATGAGGCATTGTCGCAGTGGCACGATTTAACCGACGAAGATTTGTTTGTGCTGACTCGCGAAGGCGAGCGTGATGCCTTTCGTTTGTTAGTCGAAAGGCTCGAGGGTAAAGCAGTGCATGTTGCGCAAAGCTATGTGCGCTCATTCGAGATCGCGCGCGAAATCGTGCAAGAGGCTTTTTTGAAGGTTTACGATACACGTGATCGTTTTGACCCTAAGCTAAGTTTTCAAGCATGGTATTTCCGCATTTTGCGTAATCATGCTATTGATCGCGTGCGTCGTATGGCTCCTGGTACTCCGGGCAGCACTAGCGAGTTGGTTGGCGACTACGAAACAACTTCGACCGGGCCATTGCACCAGGCTTCGCGAGCAGAGCGTCTTGAAATGGTGCGCGCTACTCTAGAAAGTTTGCCTATTCAATCGCGTCAAGTACTCACTTTGCGAGAATTCCAATCGATGTCTTGTGCTGAAATCGGCGAAGAAATCGGCGCCACTCCAGGCACCGTGCGCTGGCGTTTGCATAACGCTCGTAAATTGTTCCGTCAGCAGTGGGAGCGCAGTTTTGGCTCTGAGTCATCGGGGGATGCGCTGTGAAATGTAACTCAGCAGTAGACCTTTTGCCGCTCTACGTTGGCGACGACCTTGGCAATAGCGCAACCGACCAAGCTCTTACGCGCCAGCTAGAAGAACACATAGATAGCTGCAAGTTGTGTGAAGCAGAATACAACGTTTACGCTGATGCACGTAGTGCTCTGCTCGACGTTAAAGATGAAATTGGCAGTGCTCATCTTGAATCGCTGTGGTGCGAGATCGACGCGCAGCTACCGCCGGTGGCTAAAACTTGGCGTCGCCAAGTTCTGATGTTAGCAGTGGGCCTCGCAGCCTCTTTGTTAGTTATTTTAATAACCGACAGCTTTGACAATTCTTCAGCCAACACCTTTGCCGCTGAAGGTGCTAATGGTGGGTTGGTAGTATCCGACATTCATATCCCCGACAACCTCAAGGATATCGAGCCACCGACAAAGTTGGTGGTCCCGCAGAACACTCGTTTAATGAGTTCGAACGAAGTAGCTTCTTACTATGAAGAACAGCGTCAAGTCAACAACGCGCTTTTTAACGAGCAAAGTTTGATTATGCCAGACTTTAAC
>JAQWRF010000112.1 GCA_029243845.1 Planctomycetota bacterium
TTCTGAAGAGTGGCTCGCTGGGCCTATGAGTGTGCTGCGCCATTTGGGTTTGTTGCAGAAAACGCTCGAGCATCTGTTGAAGACCGATGCTCCTCTGCTAAACGATGATGAACTTGAACAGCGTAACGGTTCTTGGGTGGCTAAAGTTTTTCCACGCGGATGGCTAGATCCTCTTTTGTTTTCGGGATACCGTGCTGAGATCCGTTTCCTGAAAAAGGAGTCGCCGAGTTTGATTCGTGCAAACATGGCACGGAGCTATTTTGAAGATAACGGTGAATGGGCGGGGCGCTGCGTGGTGCTTGGCGCCGGCAACGTCTCAAGCATCGGATTGCAAGACGTGCTCAATAAAGTTTTTTGCGAAAACTATAAATGCGTGTTGAAGCTGAATCCGGTAAATGATTACTTAGGCAAAATATATGAACAGGCCTTTAGGGTATTAATTGAAGCTGAAGTATTGGAAATCGTTCATGGTGGTGCGGAGGTCGGCGCGCGCTTGGTCCACGATGCAGAGACAACAGCCGTGCACATTACCGGTTCGAGTCGTGTGCATGATGCGATTGTGCACGGAGATCCAGCGCTAGATAAACCGATCACTAGTGAGCTGGGATGCGTGACCCCGATTATGATTGTGCCTGGCGAATGGAGTCAGCGTCAGTTGCGTGATCAAGCGGTAAATGTGGCGTCGATGTTAGTGAATAATGCGTCGTTCAATTGCAATGCTGCGAAGGTGTTGGTGACTGCTAAAGGTTGGCCACAGCGCAAAGATTTCTTAGACGCATTACGGTATGTGCTCGCAAAAACCGAAACGCGTTTTGCTTACTATCCTGGTGCAGAGCAACGCCACGCTGATTTTTGTGCGGCTTATCCCGATGCTGCTGTCAGTTCCGACAGTGTGCCGCAGGGTCATCTGCCCTGGGTGTTAGCCAGCGGCCTCGATGCAAATGTTGCCACTCAAATAGCATTTACTGACGAGGCTTGGTGCGGCGTGCTCGCTGAAGTTCCACTGGCCGTAGAGACTCCTGCCGATTTTTTAAGTTCGGCAACGGAGTTTTGTAATCAACACTTGTTCGGAAATTTATCCTGCGGAATAATCATCGATGCAGCAACGCAGAAATCTGTTGGCGATGCCTATGAACAAGCTATCAATGAATTACGTTACGGCGCGGTGGCGATCAATGTTTGGCCGGCGGTGGTTTACGCACTCGGAGTTACCCCGTGGGGCGCTTATCCAGAAAACAGCTTAGAGTCCATCAGCAGCGGAATCGGCTTTGTGCACAACACACGTATGTTTGAGGGTATCGAAAAGTGCGTGCTTGAAGCACCGTTCCGCCCGATGATTCACCCTCCGTGGATGGTAAATAACAAACACCGCTTAGCCGTGGCGAAAGCTTTTACTTGGCTCGAAGCGCGCCGCTATTAGGATTAGGGTAACCGTCGAATCTTAAGGCCACGGTATTCGACTAAAGAACCTTCAGCCTCTAGCGCTAAAAAACCTTGTGCCGGTTGACAGTCGCTGCCCGAATTTACTTCGACGCCGTTGACCCATAGAGTGACATGGCCGTCTACCGCAAGAATGCGATAATGATTCCATTCGCCGACGCCATTAGTTAAGCGTTGTGTCGGAAAGCTACGGCTACTCTTAGGGTTTCCAACCACCGCGCTTGAACCGTCGGCGTAGGTGTAAGTGATTTGCGGAGTGGTGGCCGTCATCGTTGAAGCGCCTACCGGAAAAACATCGCCGTGACTGGTGAACCAATCTGATTGCTTGCCATGCTGCTTGAACCAATTTTCTTCGTAGCCCAAATCAAGAACCTGCACTTCAATTCCGCTGCGTGGCAAAGCGCCAGGAGGCAAGTCGGTAAAAGCAGATTCTGGGCACCATAAAAACACTCCGGCATTGCCGCCATATACATGGTGCTTCCAGTCAAGCTCGAGTTCGAAGTTAGTAACGGGTGCGATAAGACGTGCGCCACCGTTAGGAATACCGCTACAAACGATGACGTCATCGCGTTGTGTCCAGGTGGTGTCACTGCCGTTGACGTTTTCGAAATCGTCGAGCGTGAGACTTTGCCATTGTGGAGTCGGCTGTAACGGAGCGGCGCATGCGCCGAGAGAGATTAATATCCCACAAGTGAGAAGTGCTGTTGGCTTTGTCATGTAACTATATTAGCCATCCGCAATGAGGAAAATTGGTCAAAATGTCGGCGACTCTCATGCTTGTTCAGGGTCAGGCGCTAACCAATCTTTTGGATTGTCAGGAGCGATCTTCCGAGAATAATAAGAATATACGGGCAGGCCTAATAATACCAAAAGCAGACCTGCTGCGGAGCGCTCTGGCATCGCGATGAAGGTGTTGATCAACAGAAACAGAATGACCCCGATGTAGAGGGCTGGAATAACTGGGTAACCCCAAACGCGATAGGGGCGATGGGCATTGGGGTGAGTTTTGCGCAAGACGAACAGTGACGCGCTAGCTAGAGCAGAGAAAGACAATGTGATGAACACGCAAAGGTCGGTTAATAAATCGAAGGAGCCGGTTGTCGTTAGCACCATTCCACCGATTCCGATAATTAGTACTGAATAAGTGGGCACACCTTTTTGTGATATGCGCCCCAATGCTTTTGGCGCCAGACCTTTGCTTGCAATCGTGTACGGTACACGAGAATCTGTGAGCATGCCGCTGTGCATGGTTCCGAGTGATGACAGGAAGAGTCCTATGGCCAT
>JAQWRF010000128.1 GCA_029243845.1 Planctomycetota bacterium
GGATGCTGGTTTACGCGCAGCGGTGGCGCCTTCATGATTTGGCCAGAGCGCCCACTCAAAACCAAAGAGAAGGACAAGTTAATGGCTTATCTCAAGCAAGAGATGCCCAAGCGAGCGCGCACCACTTACCACTTCTCTGAAGAAATGGCGCGTGGCGAAAATTCTAAGGGAAACGACTGGACGCGCGTTAGAGTAAGCGGCCCTGACAGCTTTGTAGTGCAAGGTATCTTAGATGACATTCGGCGCCTCGGACGCGACTCAGAGCGCTTCACAGAAGCGTCAAAGGCTAATGAGTTAAACCGCGAAATACTCGTCAAGCTTGACCGCGATCGCATGTCGCGCTTAGGGGTCGACAGCCAATCGGTGCTCGGTAATATCGAATGGACGATGCGCGGATTAATGGTGTCGCGCTTTGAAACGGACAGCCAAGAAATACCCATTATCATCGAGTATGATTCGCCTAGCGACCCTAACCTGAACAGTCTCAAAGAAATGTTGATAAGCAGTCAAAATAAAATAGTGCCGCT
This sequence comes from Planctomycetota bacterium, assembly GCA_029243845.1. Lineage (GTDB taxonomy): Bacteria > Planctomycetota > UBA1135 > UBA1135 > UBA1135 > JAPKEZ01. The sequence goes on from JAQWRF010000128.1 coordinate 528, forward strand.
GTCCACCTTTGCAGAATTCACCAACAGTCGCTCGGCGGCGGCTATTCGTCGCCTTGATGGAAAGATATCTGACGTTATCGGACTAAAGTCTGTGACGAAAGATCCCAAAGTGGCTGCCGATGACATCCAGCGCTTGATGCTAGATGTTGAATTGCCTGAGGCTTACTCATGGAAAATCAGCGGTGGTTATGAAACGGCCACAGCAGATATGGCCGATTTAATCTCGGCTATGACTTTAGCCGTTGGACTGGTCTTCCTACTGATGGGGCTGCTCTTTAATTCTGTGATCCTGCCACTATCCGCTCTTACAACAATAGCTTTTGCGGTGCTTGGCGCGAACTGGGCCTTCAAGCTGAGTAGCCAGCCGTTCGGCTCCATGGAAATGGTGGGCATGATTGTATTGGCGGGTGTTGTGGTGAATAATGCCATCGTTTTGATTGATCGCATTCTGCAATTAGAGCGAAGCGGGCAACAGCCGAACGAAGCTATTATCAATTCGGTTAACGACCGCATGCGCCCTGTCTTCATGACTGCGCTGACTACGGTATGTGGCTTGCTACCGATTGCTCTTTCTGAACCAAGTGGTGGCGTCAGCTTCAAAGGCATGGCCGTTGGCATCGTTGGTGGCATTAGCGTGGCGACCATTTTCACTTTGACTGTCGTGCCACTGTCCTTTTCTTTATTTAGAGACTTCGGGCATTTATGCAGCAACGCATTCGCCTCAAAACCGCTTAAGTAACAGGTTTTGCGTGACTGAATAAGCGCGACGCTTTACAATAGCCGCCCCAGTCATGGTAAAGCTCTTTCAAGGTAGTCCCCGCGCATGCAACTCAATTGCAATCGTTGTCGCGCGTTTTAATTCTGAGATAACCTCAGCGTTAACCGATGGCGCAATCCATACCCTGAAAGAAGCTGGCGTCGCCGACGATAACATTTATGTTTATCACGTACCTGGCGCCCTAGAGATACCACTGATGTGCGAAATTGTCGCCGCGCGACACGATGCTGTAATTGCACTTGGCTGCGTGATTCAAGGCGACACGCCACATTTCGATTATGTATGCAATGAGGCAAGCCGCGGCATCCTCGATGTCTCACTGCGTTGGCGCAAGCCAGTCATGATGGGCGTCCTTACCTGTGCGACTTACGCCCAGGCTCAACATCGTTCTTCGCGATCTGCCTTCAACACTAGTGAAGATGCCATAGTTAATGGCGAAAAGGCGACTCCCGAATGCAACAAAGGTTGCGAATGCGCGCGGGCTGCTCTCGAAATGATCTCACTGATAGACCAAAGTTAATGACTGAACCCGTCCGCCGCCG
>JAQWRF010000131.1 GCA_029243845.1 Planctomycetota bacterium
CGCATTAAGGCTGTAATGGCTGAAGTGAAAGCTGCAAAGAATGTTATTTTGTTTATCGACGAAATCCACACACTCGTAGGTGCCGGTGGTGCCGAAGGTGCGATTGACGCGGCGAACGTTTTGAAGCCAGCTCTGTCGCGCGGCGACATTCAAGTTGTGGGCGCAACCACTCTCGACGAATATCGCAAGCACATCGAAAAAGATGGTGCGCTCGAGCGCCGTTTCCAATCGGTGCGTGTCGAGCCGCCATGTCGCGACGACACGGTGGCAATTTTGGCGGGCTTACGTAGCCGCTACGAAGATCACCATAAAATCACTTACACTGACGAAGCTTTAAAAGCTGCTGTTGACTTAAGTATCAAATACATCAACAACCGTTTCTTGCCTGACAAGGCGATTGATGTCATCGACGAAGCTGGCGCGCACTTGCGTTTAGGCAGCATGACCCCCCCACCTGATATCGCATCTATCGATCTTAAAGTCAAAGAGCACGAGCAAGCCAAAGAGCATGCTGTGGCCAACCAAGATTTCGAGTTAGCTGCAAGTCATCGCGACCAAGCTTACGAAGCTAAGCGCGAGCGTGAAAACATTTTAGCTGCCTGGAAGAACTCCGAAAACGAGCCCGAGTCTCGCCCTGAAGTGACTCGCGAAATTATTGCTGCCACTGTTGCAGCTATGACTGGTATACCGGTGCAAAACTTGGCTAAAGAAGAAGCCGTACGCTTGTTGCAAATGGAAGACGAAATCGCCGAGAAGGTGATCAATCAAGACGAAGCGATTAGCGCTGTTGCGCGCGCCGTCCGTCGTAGCCGCTCAGGCATTAAAGATCCGAACCGCCCTATGGGTTCCTTCTTGTTCTTGGGGCCATCCGGTGTGGGCAAGACTTGGTTGTCGAAGCAGCTTGCGCAGTTCATGTTTGGTAGCGAAGATTCTTTGATTGCAATCGACATGTCTGAATTCATGGAGAAGCACAACGCCTCAAGACTGGTCGGTTCTCCTCCGGGCTACGTTGGTCACGAAGAAGGCGGTCAACTTACGGAACAAGTACGTCGTCGTCCTTACAGTGTGATTTTGTTTGACGAAATCGAAAAAGCTCATCCTGATGTGTACAACATGTTGCTGCAAATCATGGAAGAAGGTCGTTTAACGGACTCGCTTGGTCGTCATATTGATTTTAGAAATACCATTATCATCATGACCTCAAACGTTGGGGCAAATGTTGTGCAAGCTGGTGGTGGCCTCGGCTTTACCACTTCAGAAGAAGACACCACTAAGCGGGTGAAGGAAGGCATCATGGAAGAGGTACAACGCCAATTCCGTCCTGAGTTCTTGAACCGTCTCGACGAAATGATTACTTTCAACCCGTTGCAAAAAGACGATCTTTATCGAATCATCGATATCGAAATGAAAAAGGTCGAAGATCGATTGGCTGAAAAGAAAATCGCTTTTGCTTTAAGTGATTCTGCTCGCGACTTCTTAATCAATAAGGGCTTCCACTCAGAATACGGTGCGCGTCCATTGCGTCGTGCGATTGAACGCTATATTGAAGACCCGATGGCAGAAGAATTGTTGCGCAACAACATCAAGCCGGGCTCATTCCTTGAAATGGATTTAGACAAAGAAGGCGAAAAACTAAGCTTCCACGCTATACCCAGTGAGGCAGCTGATATCGATGAGCAGAAAGCGACTAGCGACTCTGCAGACGACTAAGATTTTTTGTCGTCCATAACCAATAGCCTAGGCTACTGAGCATTAAACCTGCGATGTAACCTAGGCTTATTCCTTGCACTTGGCTTAAGCCAAACAAGCCGTGGTTGATGGAACCGTAAACTGCAAGGGGGATAACGCAGACGAAGGTGCGTACGCCTGAAGCGATTAGCGCCGGGCGTGGGCGCTGCAAGCCGTCGAATGTTGCACGCGATAACAAGAACGGCGCGATACCGAGAATGGCAAGCGGTACCAGGTAGATCACATCTTGAGTTGCGAGTTGCGTGGCTGCTGAGTCAGACAAGGCGCTAGCGATTAGCGGGCCGATGAAATAAACAATCGGCGTGACAAAAACAAATATATAAATCAGGGATACCCGTACGCCAGCAAGCAATTCGAGGCGGATATCCTCGGATTTGTTTTCGCCCTGCAAACGTGCCACCAACGGTAACATTGCGACTGATGCGGCGATGATTGGCATGGCTAAAAAACGCACGCTACGGTCGAAGATGGACCAAGCTGCGAGTGATGAAACGGAATCGGCGGTGTCTTTAAGGATGCCATTTATCGCAAACGACTCGAAGCCCATCAAGATAAAGGTAATTGACGACGGTATTGCGACCAGCAATATTTTGCGCACCGGGTTCGCCGCTACGCCGAGCACCGGTGATTTCAGTGATTGCAGGTGTTGGCTCTCAAGGCGACGCGCACGGATAGTCGCGTAAACGAATCCTGCGATACGGCCGATAACCGTTGAGAGCGCAATGCCGAAAATGCCCCATTTGAATACGAATAAAAACAGCGCGTTGAGAACTAGGTTGGTAACACTCGACCACAATCCTGCCCACATGGTTGAGCGCGTATCATAATGTGCTTTAACAATCGAATCTGGGAGAATAGACCAAAACGATGTGAGCGCCGAGCCGAGCATCATAACCGTGGCGTAAATTTTAAATTGCTTTGCTACTACTGGGTCAAGACCAATATGCTCAGCATACATCCAAACGATGACGGCGGTAAGCGTCGCGAACGAACACAGGCAGAAGATTATTTTATAAGTCGACTTTTTGATTTGCACGACTTCTTCACTGCGATTGGCTCCGATTGCCGAAGCGAGACGGGCAGTCACGCCATTTGATGTGCCAACCCAAAACGCCGTCAGCAAAAAATCTAGGGGCAAGGCTAGGCCGATTGCCGCGATGGAAGCATCGCCAATGGCACCATCGACATCGCTGTGTAAAAGCGAGGCAAAGATGGTGTCTACCCATGCAAATGCCGAGCGCAGCCAAAATGAAATGACTAACGGCAGGGCCAAGGGTAGGAGCAGACTTTTTTTCACAGCGGTCGCAAGTGTATAATTAGCGCGTATGTTATCACTTCGAACTGTTTTGTTTAGTATGTGCCTGTTGGTTTGTTGCGTAAAAGCTCCTGACCCAGCCCTGTTCGCCCCTGCAGCGAACAATGTGGTTACTGCGCCTGCGCCGACCACCGTGACTATCGATGCCCCACAAGACTGGGCTGTCCTAGATATAGACCAGTCTTTTTATCTAGGGAAATGGGACTTGCCCAACGGCGGCCGCGCAACAATTTCCTTTTTGGGCTCCAACTACGATGCCGCTTCTATCTCAATGAACATTGATCGTTGGATGAAACAGTGGGAAGTACCCGATTCTTCTCCTGAAGAAGAGCGCGAATTCGGCGTCAAGGAAATCGATGGCGTCGGCATGTATCAACTGGTGCTAGAAGGCACGCTCAATGCTACAGCTCAGTTAGGTGGCGGCGATCCGCGCGAGAACTGGATGCTAATCGGCGCCATCATGGTCAAAGACTTCGGCCCGGTTTACCTGAAGGTCATGGGCCCAAGCGCCGACCTCGAATCGCAGGTTGAAGCGATTTACGCGAGTTTCTCTAAGGCTACTTTCTAAGCTTAAATATTAGCAAAGCAAACAAAGCTCCGAGAGTATCGGCAAGGATGTCTTTCTGGGCATCCCAAATGTCGCCTTGTGAACCTAAAACTGCGATACCCGCTTCGGGGTCGGCGCTGATGGCGTATTGCCATTCGAACAATTCATAAACACCACCTACGCTGATGATGGTGAATAACGGAAACAAGTAAAGCAACCAATGGGTGTTTACTAGATTGTTGCGCTTTAAAATTTCAGCTAGTGGAAAGGCGTAAAAGCCAACGCTGAAATGTGCGATGCGATCGTAGTGATTACGCTCGAAGCCGAAGGTGTCAGTAAACCAATCGAATGGCACGCGCTCGAAGGTGTAATGGCCACCAATAGTATGAAGCGTGATGAACACCGCCATGAACATCAAGGCAAGATTACTGTACTTATGATAATAATTGCTGATGGCTATCGCGGCGACTACTAGTAATACAGGAACGTTCTCAGCCAGCCATACCGCACGATCGTAAGGTTCGATTGCGCAGACGGCGAACAAAATTAGGTAAGCAATGAAAAGAATCTTTGACATTTTGTGCATCGATTATAGGTATTTGCGTCTACCTAATGTGGAATGGAAACAAGAAGACTCGTTAATTGCCCTAAACAGCATGCCTGGAATGGGCCCTGCACGTATTAACAAGTTAATCACTACCGGTCAGCTGTGCGCATTCGTGCAACGCCACCCTGATTCGGCGCGGTTATATGAAAATATGCAACAACAGCGGCAAACTGCGCGCGAGATGGGTGCGCAGTTTGTGCCGGAATGGTCTGCGTACTACCCAGCGTTGTTGTCGCACCTCGAGCATCCGCCGCCGCTGCTGCATGCCTTGGGCGACCTCGACTTGCTCAATCATCAGCCTCCTGCGGTGGCGATTGTTGGGGCGCGAGCATGCACTGCTTATGGGCGCGAGCAAGCTAAGTCGTTTGGCAAATCCATGGCCTTTGCTCAAGAGACGATTATCAGTGGTGCAGCGCGTGGCATTGACATGATTAGCATGCAGGCCTCCGTTAATGCTGGCGGCAAAGTCATTGCGGTATTAGGCTCGGGATTAGATGTCTGTTATCCGCGCGAAGCTTTTCAAATGCTCGAGCAAATAATTGCACAAGGGGGTTTGGTGTTAAGTGAATTTTCCTTTACAACGCGGCCCTTGGCGGGTCATTTTCCGCGGCGCAATCGCATCATTGCAGCATTGTCACGGGCTTTATTTGTCATTCAAGCCACGCACAAATCGGGCACGATGAACACAACAGACTGGGCATTGAAGTTGGGCAAAGAAATCTACGCCCTACCTGGCCCCATCGACGATCTTGCTTGCTCTGGCACCAACTGGCTGATTCACGAGGGCGCCATCCCCGTTTTAAGCCGTGAAGATTTTTTACGTTCCCTACAGAACACCGTACATTCCAACCTCAACACCGAACAGATGGCCATACTCGAAATAATAAGTGAGCAAAATTGGCACGCACACGAAATTTCCGAGCAATTGTCCATCGGCGACGACCAACTGCAGATGCAATTGTTAGAATTAGAGCTCCAAGGTAGAGTCAGCCGCACAGCAAGCGGCAGCTATCGCACACTGGGTCCTCAATGAGATTACTCGCCCCCATCATCTTTCTTTGCCTCGCCGCTGGCTGTGGTAAAGGTGTCGCACCACCCACTAATGCAATCGTTAGTGCCGAGGTTGGCGTGATGCGCCATGGTGCTAGCGAAGCGGCGAGTGAACTTTATGGTGGCGAAAGCACCGCCAGCTCCCCTGATTTATTCAGCATGGGTCGAGAAGCAATCATTTGCGATACACCCTCACGCTTGCTAGTAAAAATACCTGATGCCATTGGACAAGTTTTTACAACTGCCGTGCGCAGCACGACGGCGCCTAATAAAGAAATTACCTTTAGTGTCGTGCAACGAAATGGCGAAGAGCTTGAAGTCTTAACCAGCCTAAGCGTGAACGATAATAAGTGGCACCCTATTCAAGTGCGTCCAAATGGCGGTGGCGAGTTGTTGCTGAATGCAAGTTACACGATGCCATCTGCAGCTAGCGACGCGGGCCCAGAAATCGCATGGGCTACTCCTAACTTTAGTCCTTCGGTCCATCCACCACAAAGCGATGTCCTTTTTATTAGCATCGACACGCTGCGCAGTGCATCGCTGTCACAAGCGCCATTCTTGTCAAAGTTAATAGCCACGGGTCGTCAATACACCAACGCCTACTCGCCCTCGAACTGGACGCTCCCCGCTTTCGCCTCGGTGGTCAGTGGCTTAACTCCGCAGCAGCACGGTGCCGGGCGCGGCCCTTTTGCAGAAGTTGCCGGGGGCCAAGCAGACAAACGCGATTTCATGTCTCTAGCTGATGTACCGACTTTCGCCGAAGCTTTTGGCGATGCCGGTTATGCCACCGCCTTCATTCACCAAAACCCTTTCCTTGAAAGCTGGACGAACATTCAGCAAGGTTTTGAAATGTATGCGCGAACCGCCGATCGCGTCGACTCTTCACAACAACTTGCTACTACATGGTGGTCTGCAAACAGTCATCGCGCACGATTATTAATGCTGCACTTCATGGAGCCTCACTGGCCATACTCCGGAGAAGATGATGCGCAAAAATATTTCGGTAAAGACATTAGTGATTTCTTTATCCTCGACAATACTCCGCAACAGCGGCGCGACTTCTTCGCTGTAGATGAAAATGTAAAAGATGCGGTACATGCTGCATACAATGCGCAAATCAGGCATTTAGATAAGCAACTTGAGTTAACCCTCGCCGAGCTAAGCAAAACTTCAAGTGATTACGTGGTAGTCATTCACGTCGATCACGGCGAAGAACTCTGGGATCAGGGGTCGTTCGAGCATGGTCACACTTTTGCCGATTGCGTGGTGAAGGTGCCGTTAGCAATCATTCATGCGGGC
>JAQWRF010000133.1 GCA_029243845.1 Planctomycetota bacterium
TGTAGAAGGCCAAAGGTGCAAAAGTTTTATTGAGCTTTCTAGTTACAGGATTCGTTTCGACATGCCACAAATCGCCAGTGATGACGACTGGGCGCCCCATTTCACTAAGCGCAGCGGACGCCTTATGTGCTGCTGAGCGAACCACAAAAACAGCGTGATCCATCAAAGAGTGAGCTGTTAACCACGTGCGTGCGTGCATAATGTCGGTTGCATTCGGAGCATAAATCCATAGACGCTCGTCGCCATTAAGGATGTCGACCATCCCGCGTTGGGTATCGTCTAGATCTTCTTCGGATATCAAGCCCTTGCCAGTGAAGTCATCGCCAAAGCGAATGTAACCCGCTGCACTATCCCACATATCGCCGTCGGCAACATCAGCATCTTCTTCGATGCCGGCCTTTTTACGGTCTTCGCGAACAACGCCATCGTAAGTCAGGTTCTCACCTATCTCGCGTAAATCTAAATTCAACTTGTCTACCGCTTCGCGTAGTTCAGCGAGTTGAGACGAACGTGACCACCCACCTTTAGGGCCAATGGCTATTTTCATGCCCATGTCATCAGACAAGGTCATTTGCTCGATGGTCATTCCCGCGGGAGCAACAACACGCCCACGTCCACCAACAACAGTGTTGTTACCGGGAATCACACCGATGGCAACAGTACCGCCACGCAGTTCGTCTTCGAAGTAAAAAGATACCGGGTCGATGGAATCTTTGACGTTCAAGAAAGGTGCCAGTGGCACGTTCTCATTGGCGCGGTCCATGCCTGAGTTGGAGTGTGCTTCGAAGAAACCGGGAAACACAACTGCTGTTGGGTATTCGTTGAGCAACACATCGAACGGCACTTCAACATCGCTACCGCCAATTGCGGTGATGCGACCGTTTTCTATAACCATGGTGCCTTGTTCAATCACGCTGCCATCAGCGCGCATGATTTGTGCAGCCTTAACGGCAACGGAGCCACTTTGTGCAGCAGCACTAGCGACGAAACAAGATGAAACTAAAAGAGTAGTTAGTAAACGCATTTTCTATTAACGGTTGTCAGCAACGACTTGGCCATCAATAATGACAACCAGAGGAATGGATGTAGGGTCTAACGGATCACCTGACCACAAAACGAGGTCGGCGTCGAAGCCAGCTTTAATCTGGCCAAGGGAATCGCCGCGCCCGCATATTTGTGCAGGCACTGAAGTAATTAAACTTAGCGCGATGTCTTTGTCTAAGCCCCAGCGCACTGCGCGTCGAGCTTGGTAAATTAAGGATGATTCGGTCAAAACGGAATCATGCGCTTCGGCTGAGCCCATAGCGAACTTAACGCCAGCCTCAGACAGCAGAGCTGGCAGCGCTGGAGTCGAGCCAGATGCTTCAGAGCGGCGCCCGCGCGATAAGCCAGGAGCTGCTTCGTAGCGTGGTGCGACCACGACCAACATGCTCAGAGCAAAATCGCTCAATTCTAGTTTGCCACTTTCATTAAGATGCTCTTCGCCCGGCGCGTGATAGTCTTCACAACAAATCTGTCCCGGTTCGGCAGCAAAAGCCAACTCAGTTGAAGACGGTCCACGCGCAATCGCGCGACTTGAAGAGTCGTAAGCCGGACCTGTAACAACAGCCACGTGCTCGCGCGCAATCATCTTGCTGATCTTATGCGTGTTAGTTGCTTCTTCGATAACCATGCGTGGCCACCCAAATTCTTCTTGAAGGCGCAAGGCCGTTTCAGCATCGTGAGCTTCGCGCGCTTGAACACGCACTAGCAAGTCGCCGCGCAAAGCTGCTGCTAACACTTCAAGGTCGGCGTTGTAAGCGACCTGCCCGTCGTCGCGCAATTCGACATATTCTAGAGCGCGATAAAATTCGCGACGCACCACCCAAACAGTACCCATTCGAGTATTAGGACGGCGTGCTGTATACGATGTTGTCCATTTACCGCGGCCGGTCTGGTTGCCCCGCGACGGATCGCCACCAAGCGTGACTTTCAATGCTGCGCTGTCGTCTAGCAAACGCGCGGCATCGCCTTCTTCGCTAAACAACGATGCTGCTTCTCCGCCATGGGTCTTAACCATACAACCTAGCCCACCGATAACGTTCATTGAAGCTGGCGAGACGTAAGCCGTAGTAACGCCTTCGCTGAGTGCGTAGCCAAAAGCCGGCGCATCAAATTGCAACGAGTTAGACAATTTCAAGGACGCCGTCGACTCACGCGACTCTTCCAAGGTTGCGCCGTCAACTCCCATATAGGAATAGGCATCGACCAAACCCGGAGTCATGTGTGCACCCGCAATCGATTGCGAATCGTCGCCAGCACCCTGCGTGACCGCGGTTATCTTACCGTCGTTAATGGTGACCAACACGTCGCGCATAACTTGGCCGTCGCCGAGGTGCACCGTGTCGACAGTCCATTGCGATTGCTGCATCAGCAATGCCGTTGTTGTTATTAATAGTGAGCTAAAAATCATTAGTTGTTAGTGCTGATGTCAGCACGGTAGACCGTCTCGCCTGCAATCATTGTTGCCAATACGCGAGCTTGAGCGTCGAGTGGATGAGCACTCCAGAGAACTAGGTCGGCGCGCGCGCCTTTCGCGATGCGGCCGATGTCGTCACGACCCAACATTGTTGCAGGGTTGACCGTAATGCTTTCAAATGCAGCTTGCGGATCGCGGGTGATACGTGACCACGCCATTGCTGACGACCGCAAAGAGTTGTATTCGATGTTCGACATGCGCGTACCAAATGCGACGCTTATGTTCGCCTTAGACATCCGGCGCCAAAGCTCTGCACGCCGAGCAAGTTCGCCCATGCCAAATGCTGGCAAGCCGACTAATTCATCGGTGAATAAACCGGCGTATTCACCTGGGTCGCCGAGCAAAATGAACTTAGCGCTGTTGATGTTCAGGTCACCCATTAGGGTTTTTACGGAACGTGTGCCAGCGGCGTCTTCAACGAAAAACCATGGCAAGCTGCCAAGAGCACGAGCACCGTGAGTGGCAACGGACTCGTGCAATACTTCGAGCGCGCCTGCCAATGATGATGGCCCGACGCGGCCGTCACTAACGGAGGATGAGAGCAATGATGCGATTTGCACCGTTTGACCATCCGTAACTTTAGCGACACTAGCCTCTGAAGCCGTAGCGATTAAAGCCCCGCTGCCAGACAACACGTTTGTCGGGTCAGGAACTAAGTGTGCCGAAGTAACACCATGCTTCGCTAACTCTTGCCAAGCGTCAGAGTCCAAGCGGGCGCCATCTACAGCGAGTAGACCTGGGGTAACCTTGTCAGACTGTTCCGTCAAAAAGATCTCGGCGCCAAGTTGCGCGAAAGCGTCAACGAAGCCCGGCGACAAAACTCCGTGCAACCTGACTTCAACGCCAGCGGTTCTAGGATCGGCAGCGACTTCGATAATCTTGCCGTCGGCGATGACTACCTTATAACCTTCGAGCAATTGACCGTCGGCAGCAACAATCGCATCCGGCGCCAAAATAGTTGCCGACTGCTGTGCTGGCGACAGCAAAGGGAATGAAGCGAATGAAGCAATTAATGAAAGAGTTGTAAGCATATTACTTAGGCTTGTGCACTTTGAAAGTAGCGGATGCGTCGAATGGAGAGTTACCTTCGAACAACAACATCGTTGCGGACGAACCACGAGATAGCGAACCGTAGTCACCCATGCCAAGAATTTCTGCTGGCACAGTCGTGAGTGATTCCCAAACCGTTACTGGATCAGCGCCGAGTGAAATAAGGTCGCCAGCGCGCGTAAGCAACATCATTTGATGACCGTCGGCACCGCCACTGGCGATTGCGACTTTTACCCCACCTTCTATCAGAGATTGATAACGGCTGAAAAAGTCGCG
>JAQWRF010000141.1 GCA_029243845.1 Planctomycetota bacterium
CCTTGGCGGCTCCCTAAATACCGAGCAATTTACTAAGGCAGTTGTCTTAGAAATGGGTTAAAGTTTACGCATGCTTAACATTGGCTTCGACATTCGCCCCGCACTGTTCGACTACGCCGGCATTGGCCGCTACGTGCGAGAGTTAGCCACGGCAATAACGCATCTTCCCGAAGAAGAGGCCGTGTATTTGCAAATGTTCGCCACATCGTGGCGCGGCGGACGACATATACCTCCTGGGTTAGCAGCCGATCGTCACAAAATGAATTTCGGATGGCTTCCCGGGCGCCTAATGGATCACTTGCATAAATTGCCCGGCCTTGACGCTGGACGCGTCCCAGCAGAAGTCAATGCTTTCCATTACACCGACTATAACTATCCTTCGGTACGGTCTGCGGGTCGCGTAATGACTCTTCATGATGCGGCCTTTGTCTCTGAACCAAAGTTTCACGGCTGGGACACCTCGAAGCTTCTCGACCGCGTGCGCAAAAATATTCAAAACGCGCACGAAATTTTAGTCGTTTCTGAACCAGGCATTCGTGACGCGGAATTACTTGGCGCCAAGCGCGATGAGATCCATGTGATTCCACATGGGGTTAGCAAGTTCTTTAAACCAGCTCAAGAGACTTCCACGGCTGATGACTATCTGCTAACTGTCGGCACCCTCGAGCCACGTAAAAATTATCGCCGCGCGCTTAAAGCGCTCGAGCAATGCTGGGACCGCGATCTCGCTCCTGATTGGGTCATCATTGGTCGCCCAGGATGGGGTTACGAAAAGTTTGTTGCCGAAATGCAAAACTCGCGTCACGCGCATCGCATTAAGTGGGTTCAACACCTGTCAGACGCTGAATTGTTGCGCTACTACCAAGATGCACTGGCTTTACTGTTCCCATCATTGAACGAAGGCTTCGGCTTAGTAGTTCTCGAGGCAATGGCTTGTGGTACTCCCGCTATTATCGGTAATAGCACTGCTCCATCGTGGGTTGCGGGCAATTCTGGTTTACGGGTAGATGCGACGAAAGTTGATTCAATCGCTGCTGGCATCGAGCGTATGGTCAGTGAAAAAGCATGGCGCTCGCAAGCTTCTGCTGTCGGATTACAGCGCGCCGCTACCTTCACCTGGGAAGAAACCGCTCGCAAAACGGTTGCCGCTTATAAGCGAGTGAGCGCAGCCTACAAAGCCGAAAATAGCTAGGTCGATTTAAAAAACTTCGCCAGCTTTGCGTACTAAATAAATCACGCCAAGCATCACGCCGAGCCCTAGAGCAAAAGCCAATGCGCGGATGGCCAGCGGCTGCTGGCTAAGGTCGCCAAGCCCACCCGCTTGCTCTTCGATAATCTCGCGACGTTGCCGCGCACTCTCGTGGCGCTCTTGACGATAGATAGTGTCCTCTTGCGCGGTACTGTTAGATTCATCGACGACAGCGAATTCGACTTCGCCAATTTTGACGAGGATGCCGTCGCGCAAACGAATGATGTTTTGCTTACGGCCATCGACGAAGGAGCCATTGGAGGACTGTTGATCGGCTAAAGTGAAAGCCTCGTTTTTCCATTCAATTTTAGCGTGCACACGCGACACCGAATGGTCATCCACTACATAACCGCAACTCTGATGGCGTCCGAGTGTAAGGCCATCGCATAGTTGAACGATTTCATTGGTGGAAGTGTTACGTAACTGCATCGCCATACTTTAGCAACGCTAAGATGGTTTAGAAGACGATGACCACTCCACCTGCTTTGATCCTCGAAAATGTGCGGCTTGCTTGGCAAGGCACCGATGCGCCATTACTTAGCATTACGGCACACCTCGGCGACAAATTATTGGTATTAGGACGAAATGGTTGCGGCAAGACCACTTTAGTTGAAACTATTTGTGGCTACCTACAGGCCGTAAGCGGCACCGTCGGTCGTAGTTCACGCATTGGTTATGTCGCGCAACAGCTTAAGCTTCCGACGTCCCTCTCGGTAGAAGCCTATTTTGAACAACTCGTTTCGCTCTGCGCAGATGATGTCGTAAATGACGCCCAACAATGCATGAAGCTCTTTGATTTGAAACCGCAGGCTAAACGCAAAATTTCCGACCTGAGCCGTGGCTGGCAACAGCGCATCAACTTAGCGCAGGCGTGGCTCGGTGACCCGCAGCTAATTATTCTCGACGAACCACAAACCGCTCTCGACCCCGAGGGCATGACCCGCTTGAGAAGCGTTATAGCTAACAGCAATGCCTGCGTCTTAATTTTCTCACCGCCGCAAACAGGATGCGAAACTCTGATCGATACTCATCTTAATTACAGCGAGCTATGTTGAATTTAAGCACGGCAGTTTTTCGACAGTTGCTCGCATGGCCTAGCCTACTCTCGGGGGCTTTATGGCTAGCACTTGCTTACAATCTCAGCTTCGACAAAGACCTCGGCGCAGCATCACTCGGGGCCTTCTTGAGCTATATTGTTCTCGCGTCATGCGCACTCATTTTACGTTTCGGCTACGTTCTCCAACAACGCCGTAAACAAGGATGGCTGCGCCAAGATTCCTTGCGGCGCACCACTGGGCGCGCAGTGATTGCAGAAGCAGGAGCAGCCGTGTGCTCGCTATTGCTGCTTGTTGTTTGTGCTCAATTAATCGTCTTGGCTTTAAATCCCGGGGTTAACGGGCAAAGTGAATCGCACCACATCGTGCTATCACGCGTTGAAAGTGACAACAGTTGGGCTTTTAACTGGGATGACAGCATCCCAGTTGGCAGTAAGCTATGCTTAACTTTCGATTTTGAGGATGCACCTAAAGGTGTAATCGAAAGTTCTATTGCAGTCAAACAACGCTCTGCTCCAGTAACAGCCGGTAAAATATTTTATTGGCCACTGTCCGCTGACGATGTCCGTGATAGAACTATTACGCTCGAAGCCCCTGCGGAGCACAACATAAGTTTGATTAGGCCAATCGCGCGTTTAGTTATTGAGCGCCCGCCCATTAGTGCGCTGCCACGCCTACTGCTTAATCAACTATTATTTTTCTTTACCGCAATCGCGCTGTGTTTATTTATATTCAGGCGCTTAAAAGTAAATGGTAATCTCGCATCAATGGGGGCACTAGCAATCTCGAGTTTGCCGAACTTAAAAGGTAGCCACCTCTTGCCTGATGTCGGCGCACTAGTAGCTTGTGGCTTACGTTTCGAGCGCACGGCTCTTACCACTAGCGACATCGCTCTATTTACTTGGCTGGCAATGGGTGCCATCCTAATTTACATTAGCTGCAAAAACTTAGTCGCTAATAAAAAATGATACGACACCTGCCGT
>JAQWRF010000149.1 GCA_029243845.1 Planctomycetota bacterium
TTCGAACACTCCCACGACCAATGGCTTTATTCAAGTCGCGGCGGGAACCGGTCACTCTATAGCGCTTAAGCTGTAGTGCCCGTCAATTACTCGCCGGCGATAAACCACTTGACTGCTCATCCCAGCTAGGACAAAATTGGGACAAGCTCTTCGCATTTGAAGAGCCCCATAACTCTCAGCACTCCCTTAAAGGGAAAATGGTGCGCCCGGAAGGATTCGAACCCTCGACCGTCGGATTAGAAGTCCGACGATTGCCATTGTGATATAAGGAGTTATGTTCATCTGGGACAAAACTGGGACATAACATTGCATTTAGAGTGTAATCAACGGGATTCACTCTATATTCAACAGTTCAGCACGTTTTAAGTTTATGTGATAGGGTGGATACATTATGAAACTAATGCCCCTCTCAAGATTACTAACCGCATTCATTTTTGGTTCTTTATTTGCCGGAGCTACGGTAGTAAATTTAAACTTGCCCACTAATGCGATAGATGGAACGTGGTATGCGGCTGTTGGTAGTCGTAATGCTGTGATCTCTTTGAAGGCGTGTGCTGATGGTGAATTAATCGGATTGCTGCCGGCAGAGCCAACGATCAATATTACTGGTGGAACTATAGTTGGTTCAAGTGTGAGTATTAATTTTAGCGGTGAAGATGGTGGCGGTGCGCTAGGTGATTTTAGCTTTACCGGCACTTTAAGCGGTGATGTACTCGCAGGTCAGGCTCTAGTGAATGGCACATTACGTGACATTACATTTAATCGTGTGACTGCCAACTATGAAGTGCAGCTGGTTGAATTCATTGATCCCGATGTGTCTGCTTTCTACCCAGACGTTAACGCAACATTGCTTTTCAATATAGTCACTAAGGCTGGGCGGTTTGTAGGCGGAGCATTTACAGGCTTTCACTCGTGTGAGTTTATTGCATGCGGTGGCATGATTGATGATGTGAGCGTGGACTCGTCAACCGGAGAACGTACGATAACTACGGCTTCCAGTAATATTGATGGTGAATTAGTCGCCATCTGGGATAGCGCGACGTCGACCTTTGCAGGCACATGGACATCAATTAATTCATCGGGATATACTGCCGGAGGAGATTTTATGGGTAGTCAGCAGGGGCTCGCAAACTCTGAAAACTTTGATGAGGTTTTAGGATTACTAACGACTTTTGCTGATGGCGTTGAAAGCGAGACACTGATTGCCTCTGACATTTTTGCTGCGAGTTACTTGAATGATGGCGTCACCTCGTCAGATTGGGATACTCGGCTAACAGGATGGTTCGCTGATTACGCCAGCCTTCAAGTAGACTTGGGAGCGGTCTCTACAATTATCACTCATAACACCGGCGGTGAAAGTCTGTGGACGCGCCGCCTCCCTCAGATAGAAGCGATTGTCACGGTTAGCGGTTTAAACGTCCATACTGGTGTAACCGAAGTCGTTTACGAATTTTTTCCATCGGCTGTTAATACGGAACTATCCTTAATCGCTATCGCGCCAGCCGCTAAATTTATTGGCAATGGCGCTGCTGGAGAATTAGAGCTAGAGTTGCCTTTTGACTATGCCTTGGCAGACCTCACTTCAAATATTGTTTGGCCGTACGGCGTGCATGGAGGCGGTCACCCTGAAGGTCACCCTGGGGTTGATTTCTGGATGCTTCCGGGTAGCTCAATAAAATCTGCGACGGCGGGTGAAGTCGTGATGACTGATACCAACATGATGATGATTGAGAGCCGCAGTGGGCTATTAATACAATATGAACATATAGCCAGCATTGACCCAGCATTGATATTGGGATCAACTGTTGTTGCAGGACAGCATCTCGCTATTCCTGAAGTCGATCATATACACTTCGGTATTCGCCACGGGATTGTTACGGAGCCGCCGCTTAAACATTTTTCAGCGACTGCGCAAGTGGATTTTGATTCACTATGGGCTCAAGCTGCATGGCCACAAGAAATTAGTGAGCCACTAACGGCTAACGCGTATCATATTGATTTCCCGCATGTGATTGAATGGATTAATAATGACCCATCGGGGCTGCCTGCTGTAATTGAGCTGACCGATGTGTCGCCATTTGATTATGATCATACTTATCGTTTGCTCGATAATGCGGGAGTTGTTTACGACTCAGGGAATGTGAACTTCAATCATGGGCAAGGGTGGCTCGATTTTGGATTGCAATTAGGCTTGTGCGATATTGTGGGCAATGAAATGCAGTTGGTGCTAAGCACCAGTGGTCGTCCTACGAGCCTAGCAGGAGCAAGCGTCTTTAGTTTCGCCGAATAATAAAGATAGAAGGATTCGAACCCTCGACCGTCGAATTAGAAATGGAAATCAATTCATGTTGAAACAAGCGATTCTTAATATCGTTGCGTTGGTAAGCACCTTGGCTTGCGCTGCTGAAGCAAAGGTGGAGGCGCAATCAACGCAAAGCCAGGCGACCATTATTATCGCGGCGGATGAACCAACGAAGACTTACGACCCGATGATATTCGGCGGCTTCATTGAGCATCTTGGCAAACAGATTTACGGAGGATTCTTTGAACCCGGTTCGCCGCTGGCCGATGCGAAGGGGTTTCGTCTCGATGTAATCAAGGCAGTCAAAGAACTGAAAGTGCCTGTTATTCGTTGGCCCGGAGGATGCTTCGTGGATAGCTATCATTGGCAGAAGGGTGTAGGGGAGAAGCGTCAACCATATGACGATGATCGTTGGGGTGTGTTGGAGCCCAACACCTTCGGCACTCACGAATTTATAGAGCTTTGTCGACGACTGGGCGCTGAACCCTATATTTGCCAAAACAGTCTGGCCAGCATTCAGGAGATGGCTGACTGGGTGGCTTATTGCAATGCGACTACGGGCCCATTCGCCGAAATGCGTGAAAAGAACGGACACCCTGAGCCTTTCAACGTCAGATTCTGGAGCGTTGGAAACGAAAAGGTTGGAAGAGGCTATATCGATAAGGTTCGCGACACAGCCGAAGCGATGAAGAAGGTCGACGAGAGTATCCTGGTAACATGCTCCGGTTCGCACGGACCGCGTGCAGATATAGACCCATATTTATTCAAGACGGCAGGGAAGTACCTCGACTTACTCTCGGTTCACGAATACTGGATTCCAAACTTTCAGGAGCATCACGCCCCGGACTACCTTTCCTGCATGATGCTCTCCGAGAAGCCGGATACCCACATAAGTGCCGTCGTTAAATCGATTGACGAAGCTGAAATGCGCGGTCAGATCAAAATCGCCTTTGATGAATGGAACCTACGCTCCTGGCATCATCCGGGATTTTCAGGTCACCAGCCTAGGAAGGTTGATTATCAGGACCCTGAAATCGTTGCATTAATTAAAGCTCGCGAGAAAAGCCTTGAGCCGTCTCTCTACACCATGGCGGATGCGCTGTTTTGCGCCTCATTCTATAACGCCTGCCTTCGTAACGCTGATGATGTGACTATGGCGAACATCGCGTGCATCGTGAACCAGACAGGGCCCTTATACGTCCACCCAAAGGGGATCGTAAAGCGCACCCATTTTCACACCATGGCGATGTACGCTAATATGCTTAAGGAGCATGTGGCTAAGGCGCAAGTCAAATCGGAGAGGCTCACGTATGGCAGCTCATCCGTTGCAATGGTCGATGCTATTGCAACGGTTGATGAATCAGGTAAGAAGTGGGCTATTGCTATGATGAATCGTCACCCTTCGAAAGAAGTTAGTTGCACGCTCAAAATGGGGGAGTTGCTTGTCGACGGCATATATGAGGCAACAGTTCTTACGGCCGACTCGCCCGATGCCTACAACGACATAGAAAACCCCAGCCGGGTAATGCCAAAGAAGATTGTACTGACCTTCAAGGAAGGTATAACTAGCCTTCCTCCGCATTCACTGGTAATTGTTGATGTGCTGATAGAATAAAATTTGTACACGGTTTCCGAGAGTGTAAATCAACTACTTGACACTCTCACGTAGCTGAGCCAAAACGTGCTCCATTGAGATGGCTTAGTCCCTTAATCGATGCTTGTAGCAATCGGATTTAGCAGTGTTGCGGAGCCGAGGTCTACGCCGTGGAACCAAATCGAAACCCCTGAGAGGCGTGGTGGTACGAACG